>JANPJW010000316.1:0-17921 GCA_031425715.1 Chitinophagaceae bacterium
CAAACCTAAAATGAATACCAAGCCTGGAAGTTCCTTCTATACCCGGAAAATTTCGATCTTCCCCGTATTGCTTTATCAGTTCTGTTCCTACTTTTTTTTGCGGAAAATGAATTTCACTTTGTTGAAAACCCATTTCTTCGAGTGTTGGAATTTTTAATTCGGCCGTTTTTAAAAACTGCTCCAGTAATTTTTCTGATGGAAATGATGTTGGAGCAGCTTCATTAAAAGTTGCCTTCCATTTGCGGCTGTAAGGCGTAAAAACTGTGTAAGGCTTGCCATCGTCTTTTATAATTTCCGCCTTCTCAAAAATAACCTGGTCTTTGAACGTCAGTAGTTTTATACCAAGTTCCAGGAACAAATCCGAAACCGCTTCCTCTCTTTTTTTTGCGTAGGGTTCGTAATCGTGATTGGTGAAAACATTTTCGATTTTATACAAAGACGCTAAATGTATAAAAGCATTGAGTGGCGTATCGTAGAGTACTTTCAGCGTGCTACCCTTAACCAAAAGTTCCTCCTGAATTTGAGACAGCGTTTCATGTATGAACGCTACCCGGGCATCCCTTTTATTTTCGAGCAGGTCTAAAATATTTTTGTCAAAAATAAAGATGGGCAACACCGGCAGTTCGCTTCGTAGTGCATGATAAAGACCGCTATTATCTGAGAGCCTCAAGTCTCTTCTAAACCAAAAAATATTTATGGGCTGATTCATAGGTATTTCCTAACAAAACACAGCTGATTTTGTTTGTGCCAGTTTTTCATAAATGTTTTGGGTAATATTGTTGCCGTAGGTTTTCTGGTTTATACCCGCTACCCATCTTATGTTGTAAATAGAGTTGCTAAAAAAAACTTCGTCTGCATTTAGCAGCATATCCTCTGTTAAACTACACTCCACAACCTCGGTTACCAGCCCATGCAAATGTGTAATTATAAATTGTCTCATTATTCCTGCCACACAGCCCTCCTCTAACGACGGTGTGTAAACTTTTCCGTCTTTAATTATAAAGATATTTGCAATCGTGGTGTCACATATTTGCAAATGATGGTTTAATATGATGGCGTCATTGCATTTTTCTGATTTTGCAAATTGTGCGCCCATGAAGTAAGGCAAAAAGTTGTTGTGCTTTAAATTACTAAAGTTGTCTATCGCCTTTAGCGCATCTCTGTATATGCATACTTGCAGGCCATTTGTATTTAGACGCTCTGTTTCGCTTTTTAGTGGCATGGTTTGAATAATGAAGTTAGGATGATGATTTTCTGCGTCGTAGAGACCACCGTTACCCTTAAAAATATTTATTCTAACCCTTGCTGCACTATCGTTATTTTTCTTGAGTAGTTTTTCCAATTCATCTCTTAAAAATTGCCTGGTGAAAAGTTTGGGTTTTTCGAACTTCAGCAGATCCATTCCTAACCATAAACGCTTCAAATGCTCGTCTAGCAAGATGGATTCATTATTCTTAAATTTGATCGTTTCAAAAATACCATCTCCATAGCGCAAGGCCCTGCTGTCGGCATTGATGATGGGTGTACCTTCTTCGTAATATTTACCGTTGTAGTTAAAAAATTTCATAACAGTTAAAATAAAAATTCCCCGCTAGCGGGGAATTTTGCGATGATTTAAATTACAAGTATCTAAAATTCTTCAATTAATTTATGTTTAACAGCATACATGATGAGCCCGGCTGTACTCTTAGCCCCTGTTTTTACTTTAAGTTTATCTCTGATGGCTTCTACAGTACGAGGGCTTAGTTCTACCAGGTCTGCAATTTCTTTTGTGCTTTTTTCTTCGCACATGAGGCGTAAAATAGTCGTTTCCTTTTCATTCAGCTGCGCCTCTTGCGGCATCAATTGCTGCGGTGTAGGCATATTTTTTTGCTTGAGGTTGGTTAGCAGCGCCTTGTTGGTCATTGAGTTGAAATAGTACTCATGGCTGTAGCAGGTTTTTATAGCTTCATAAATAACTTCACTGTCGCTCGTTTTTGCTAGGTAACTATTGGCCCCTAATTCCATTAATTTGGTAATCATGCTGTTGTCCTCCATAAAAGTGAGCATGATCACTTTTGTATCCGGGCTAATTTTTTTTATTTCCGGAAGGGCTGCAATACCGTCCATGATGGGCATTTGTATATCAAGCAGTATTACATCTACCGGAATAGACCTGATCAAGTTTAACAAGTGCATTCCATTATCTGCTTCTGCAATCACTTTCACATCTTTCTTTGCACTCAATGAAGTTTTCACACCGGCTCTGTATAAAACATGATCGTCTGCAATGATGACTGTTATGGGTTCTGATGGATCTTTTTTCATATTATACTGCGAAAATAAAGCTTTTCAATTTGTAAGATTACGACAGATAACGCTATTTCTAAGGCAGGATTATACAATATTGAAATATTACGTGTATTTACTCTTGCCTGGTTATGGGGAATTTACGTTTCTATTTCGTGTAATGCCTATTATAAAGGTTTCAAAGTGAGCGAAGGTGCTTATTAATGTAAATCAATGTTACTCTATTAATTTATTTCTAAGACCATACACAATCAAGCCACCAATTGTTTTGGCATTAACTTTTGTTTTCATTCCCTGTCTTATAGTTTCTATGGTACGGGGGCTCAGAAAGATTATCTTTGATATTTCCTCTGTGGTTTTGTCTTCTGCCAACAATTGTAGAATTTTTATTTCTTTCTCGTTAAAGCTTATTGGAGCATTGTTGCCATACTGTTGCCTGACTGCTTTTTTCTGCATCAACTTGCCCATTACTGCTTTGTTCACTAGTTCGTTGAAGTAAAAATCGTCATTCATGCAAGTCAGAATGGCCTCATAAATTTCCTCGGGGTCGGTAGTTTTAGTAAGGTAGGCATTGGCGCCCATTTCCATCATTTTGCTGATCATCTGCTGATCGTCGTACATGGTGAGCACAATAATTTTGATGTCTTCGTATTCTTTTCTAATAAGCTGAATTGCATTGATACCATCCATTTCCGGCATCCTGATATCCATCAACAGAACTTCTGGCTTTTTGATGGCAATCTTATGCATCATATCCTTGCCATCTTCCGCTTCCCAGAGCATTTTTAAGTTGGGTTTGCCAGAAAGTGCCATTTTAATGCCATCTCTAAAGATTTTATGATCATCGGCAATTGCTATTTTAATGAAATTTTCAGCATTCATTTTACATGGAAATTGGGTTAGCTTGATCGTTAAGCCATCAAGTTACATTTTCATTTTTAGATAGCGAAATATTAACAAAGATTAAGTATTCTAAAATCCAATAATTTGGTTATCAATTAAAAACAGGAAAAGCACTAAGTAAATTTACGATATCCTATTTGCGGGTTTCTACTTACGGTTTCGGGGTCGATCCCTGCAGCTAATCGCTCATTTTAATCAGGTAAAGCATGAACCCAAAAAAACTGTGGGGAGTAACAGGGGGGTTCATGAAACTGGTGTCGGAACCAGTGTTAAGACGGTTACAATACTATGAGCAAGGTCACTTTAGAAAACTGTTTCCCCATACTTTGTATGAAACTATGCATAAAACGGATTGAATTTGACTTTGCTCTGATTTTTCGAGTTCAATTTTAAAATAGAAAGTAAGGTGGGTGTTTATACGTTCGTATAGTTCCGAACAAATTGAATAGTAAAATTACTATCTACACTTCGTACATTTACTTAATTTTTTAAGGCTTGCGAGCATGCATAATTCTCTGAAACCATTTGCAGTTAAGGGTTTACGCTTATGCGTAGAATTACCTGACAAAGGTAGTCGGTTGTTAGAGAGAAGTTAATGAAGCAAGTTTACACTGATATTTAATCGTAAACCACTAATTAAAATTTTAAACCATGTACGGAGGATTAGTTTGGGTAATCAAGTTAGTTGAGGAATTGTTTTCTTAAGTAAGTAAATTTTGATTGCGATAAGATCTTAGTTATATTTGAGAAAATTAACGCTTATCCAGTCTTTACTACTTCACATAACATTCGCCTCAGAGCTTTCACCTTTAATATTTTGTCTGCTGTTTTTTAAAAAACTGCACACAAAATCATTAAGGGTTTTTTTTATTTACACATGCCTGTTATTTTTCTTTGCTTTAACCTCCTTCCTTATCATAAAATTTGTTGCCAACTGGGCGCTGTATTACATGGTACTTCGCCTCTACTCCATCGTGGAATTTTCCATAATTGCTCTGTTTTTTTACTACGTTATTAAGTTGCCGGTTTTACGAAAACTAATCCTGCTTCTTATTGCGTTGTTTTTCATCTTTGCAAGCGTTGATTACTTCTTAGCGGAAAAGTCACAGTTCAACAACCACTCCAACCTCATCTCATCGCTGATACTGATCATTTTTATCATATATTATTTTTATGAGAAGATGAAAATTGTGGTAATGTACCCGCTTTATCAATCTATAATCTTTTGGATATGTGTAGCATTTTTTCTGTTATTTACGGGTACTTTTTTCTTTTTTCTATTGGTTAGCTACAGTAAAGACCTGGTTTTTAAACAACAGCTCGCCTATATTTATAGTTTTGTAACTATTGCGAAAAATATAATATTGTGCCTTGCGTTACTTGGGATAGAAAATAAGGAACAAACAAGTGACGAGCTTCGTATTCCAAATCACCTTGACCTTGACGAGTTTTCCCTAACAAACCTAAAAAAATCATAACGGCGCATGTTCTTTTTACAGGCTTCAGGCAGCTCAGAGGTTTCTAAGCTGATGTTTATAGGGTCCATTGGCATGATTACGCTCGCTATCGGAATAATTGTATTTGTAATTATGCATCAGCGTAAAGTAATTCGCTATCATATTCAAATGAAACAGATGGAGGCAGATAAGCAGCAGATGTACCTGAATGCTTCTATCCGGTTTCAGGAAGAGGAGCGGCAGCGCATTGCCGCAGATCTCCACGATGATGCCGGGCCACTGTTGGCTACTGCCAGACTTTACCTGAACGAGAACCTGGTAAACCAGGAGAAAGCACAACAGCTTCAAAGTATATTTAGTGCCAAGCAAATAATAGATGACGCCATTTTGCTCATTCGTAATATTAGCCACAGCCTGATGCCCCCAACTTTAAAAAACTTTGGGCTGGAAAGTGCAACCACCGATCTTTTTCAAAAAATAAGTGGGAGCGGCAGTTTAAATGCAAGCGCCCGGTTTCACGATTACAGGCAGCGGTTAAAGGTTGAGCAGGAGTTGCTCATATTTCGAATTGTGCAAGAATTAATTAATAACATCATCAAGCACAGCAACGCAGGCTTTATACACTTAACCCAGAATACCTCATCCAGTCATATGTACATTCGGTTGCACCACGACGGCAAAGGGATCGTTCAAGCTGAATTTGATAAGTTGAATCAAATGTCGCAAGGGTTGGGTTTAAAAAATATGGCCAGCAGAATGAAGGTGTTGAATGGCCGCATATTTTTTGAAATTGACAACAGCCAGACCTACTATAAGGTTACGCTTGAAATACCCAAGGAACCCCTGGTGTAAAAATGCCTTTTAAGAAAGGATAACACAGAAAGATGGTAATATCTAAAGATGTTCTTAATTTTACCAGCATAGTATGCTCCCAGAAACAATAAATGTTGCAATTGCCGACGATCATAAGATATTTCGGAAAGGCGTGATTCATTCCATGAGGCCCTACACGAATATCAAATTTGTGATGGAGGCCGATAATGGCGATGATCTTATCCAAAAGATCCCCGAATTTTTACCTGACGTTGTTTTATGTGATTTAAAGATGCCCGTTAAAGACGGGATCGACGCAACAAAAATTATCACTAAGAGCTATCCTAACATCCGGGTAATCATCCTTACTATGTATGAAGATGAGCGGTTTGTGGGGCATCTTATGGATTGTGGTGCGGCCGGTTATTTGCTCAAAAGTACTGAGCCTTCGGAAATTAAACGAGCGCTGATGGATGTAATGCGCACGGGGTTCTATCTCAACCCGTTTGTAAACAAGGTTCTCATTAAAAAAAGTTACGGTAAGCAGAAGTTTAATCCCTCGCTTAATTCTGAAACAGTACTGAGTGACAGGGAAAAAGAAGCGCTCACGCTTGTTTGTATGGAATTTACAGCTGCAGAAATTGCCCAGAAAATGAATATCAGTCCACGCACGGTAGAGGCCATTAAAGACCGGTTAATGGAACGGTTTGGTGTAAAGAATTCTGTAGGGCTCGTGTTTTATGCTATGAAAAATCAACTGATAGAGTAGCATTTAAAAATTTAACTTAAAGCCACTCCACAGTTTCCTATTAAAACAGGCCAAACAACTGCGCATCTATTTTTCCTATTATCTGGCCAAGATGCTCGTCATTTTCTGCAAACTTATTATTGTCTGAATCAATAATTAATAAGGGGCCCTCATTGTAATTATCTATGAAATTGTTGTAATAATCATTGAGCTTCTTTAAATAATCAAGGCGGATATTTTCTTCGTATTCTCTGCCACGTTTTTGAATTTGAGAAACAAGTGTGGGCACCGAAGCTTTCAGATAGATAAGCAAATCTGGTGGCTGCACCATGGATTTCAATGTTTCGAAAAACTTGTAGTAGTTATCAAAATCACGCTTGCCCATCAGCCCCATGTCGTGTAGGTTGGGTGCAAAGATGTTTGCATCCTCATAAATGGTTCGGTCTTGAATGACTGTTTCAGTGCCTCGTTGTATTTCGAGTAACTGGTTTAGCCTGCTGTTCAGGAAAAATATTTGGAGGTTGAAACTCCACCTGGGCATATCTTCATAAAAATCGTTCAGGTATGGGTTATGGTCCACGTCTTCAAACTGGGGTATCCACTTGTAATGTTTGCTCAAAAGCTCGGTAAGCGTAGTTTTTCCTGCGCCAATATTTCCGGCAATAGCAATGTGTTTTGGTTTTTTTGTTTTAGCCATGTTCAAATCTCCGAGTGGACAGTTTAATTTTTAATGTTTTTTACCAGACTGAATATAGATAAACTTAACCAGATCTGCAGATAAATAGCTCCCTCTTAATGCATCAGTTATAATAATTCAAGCCTATTGATTCCCGCACAATTTCCATCGTGGCAGCAGCACTCTTTCTTGCTTTTTCTGCACCGGCTTCCATCACATTTTTCAGGTAACCGGCATCGTTCATAATGTGTAAAGTCTTATCTCTGATGGGACTCATAAACTGCACCATATCCTCGCCCAACTTTTTTTTCATATCGCCGTATCTAATGCTGCAATTGTTATAGGAAGCTTCAAAATTTGCCACAGTGTCCTCCGAGCTAACTAATTTCATTAATTGAAAAATATTTTCTATGTAGTCTGGTTTCTGTGCATTGATAACCGTAGGCCCGCCATCCGTTTTCGTCTTCATTATTTTTTTTCGGATTGTGTCATCATCATCTGCCAGGTAGAGCGTAGCCATTTGGTTAATACTTTTACTCATTTTGCCCTCGCCATCCAGGCTAGGTACTTTCACCAATTGTCCACCATAATTAAAAGCATGAGGTTCGGGAAAAACCTGGCCATATCTATGATTAAAACGATTGGCGAATGTGCGTGCCATTTCAAGGTGCTGTTCCTGGTCTTTGCCTACCGGTACCAAAGCTGCCCGATGAAGAATAATATCAGCAGCCTGCAATACAGGATAGGTCAATAAGCCTGCATTAATATTTTCGGGATGCTGTCTTACTTTATCTTTAAATGTAACCGTTTTTTCTAATTCTCCTTTGTAGGCAAGCATATTCAGGTAAAGGTAGAGCTCGGCGGTTTCATGCACCTGGCTCTGACAATACAGCGCAGCTTTATCGGGATTTATTCCACAGGCGAGGTGCTCTGCTACAACCCTTATTACACTTTTTTTAAGTTCTTTTGTGTCAGGATGGGTAGTTAGGGAGTGCCAGTCGGCCACCATAAAATAGCATTCATAATCTTCCTGCATTTTTACAAAATTCTTTATGGCGCCAAAATAATTGCCCAGGTGAAGAAACCCGGTTGGGCGGATGCCGCTCATGACAATTTTTTTCTCTTTCATATGCTGTTATTTCCGTGGGATACTCTTGCCATCTGGCGGTGTAAAAGTTACATGCAAAACTGCCGGCGGCGAAGATAGCAAAACTAGGTGCCTGTACCGCAATGCTTTCGTGTAAATTTGGAAACCGCTTGTATAAAATAGGAAGGGCTGTGGCCTGAAACCTCTATTTTTGTTGCATGGAAGTAAATGATTCAATGGTTGTTAAACTTGCCTCACTTGCTCGACTCAGCTTTACCGAGGCCGAACAGGAGTCCATCAAGGCTGACCTGCAGAAGATGATCGCTTTTGTGCAGAAGATGGATGAAGTGGACACTGAGAATGTTGAGCCATTGCTTCACCTTGTTGGGCAACAAAATCAGTGGCGGGCAGATGTGGTGCAGGGTTCTTGTACCAAAACGGAGGCATTACAAAATGCATCAAAGCACAACGAAGATTTTTTCCTGGTACCAACTGTTATTCAAAAATAAAATTATGGGAGCAATCATACATCTTGAACAGATTAGGAAGAGCTATTTCCTTGGTAAACAGGAGCTACCGGTGTTGAAAGGAATTTCTATGGAAATTTTTAAGAATGAATATGTTGCTCTAATGGGCCCCAGCGGAAGTGGCAAATCTACCTTAATGAACATCCTGGGCTGTCTGGATTCGCCCACCGGCGGCCGATATATTTTAAATGAAAAGGATGTGAGTAGCATGCCGGACGACGACCTGGCCGGCGTACGGAATAAAGATATTGGATTTGTCTTTCAGCAATTCAATCTTTTACCGAGACTCACCGCCGCTGAAAATGTGGCCCTTCCACTTGTGTACAGCGGCATCAGCAAAAAAGAAAGGATAGAAAGAGCAGCTGCGGTGTTAGATAAGGTAAAACTGACTGATAGGATGCATCACAAACCTAATGAGTTGAGCGGTGGTCAATGCCAAAGGGTAGCGATAGCCCGTGCTCTTATAAATAATCCTGCCATTATACTGGCCGATGAGCCTACCGGCAACCTGGACTCAAAAACGTCACACGAAATAATGGACATCCTCGGTAAGATCCATGTAGATGGAAATACCATTATCCTGGTAACCCATGAAGAAGATATCTCACATTTTGCCCATAGGGTGATAAGGCTAAAAGATGGCCTTATAGAAACAGACCTGCTTAATGCAAATCCTATGCTTGCTCAGCTTGTTGAGTCCTAGGCGTGAACATTTCCCAAAATTCTTTGTTGCGGATAGAGTACTATACTCTTTCATTTTTATTTCGAAAATAACTCACTTAATGACCTTCAAAATTTATACAAAAACGGGAGATGCGGGTACGACCAGTTTGATTGGTGGAACCAAGGTTCCGAAAAGTCACTTACGCATAGAGAGCTATGGCACAGTAGATGAGCTAAACTCCTATATTGGTTTATGCAACGACCAACTATATGACCCAGCAACCAAAACGCAACTCAAAGAAATACAGGATCGGCTGTTTACGATCGGCTCATCTCTTGCTTGTGATCCTGAGAAAGATCCAAAAATGAAAATGCCGGATCTCAGGAGCGAAGACGTTTTGTTACTGGAGAGTGAAATTGACAGGATGAATGAAGTGTTGCCTGTAATGAAATCATTTATTCTTCCTGGGGGTCATGTTAGCGTTGCTACCTTGCATGTGGCCAGGTGTATTTGCCGGCGGGTGGAGCGTATTTGTGTGCATATGAAGGAAGAAAATTTTTTTATAGACGCACTAGTTATACAGTACCTCAACAGGCTCAGTGATTACCTTTTTGTATTAGCAAGGTATACCTGCCATTTACTAGGCGCAGAAGAAATTGCCTGGAAACCAAGGGTAGTAAGTCAATAAATAAAAGATCTCCTGTTTCGGTTGTACCGGAGAGCAGACTTGAACTGCCGTCCGCCGCGGCGGATATGAATCCTTTGTTAGCGCTCCAGTGTTTTTATAAAGTCTCTTCCTGCTCCTGACTTTAACCTTTTCTCAACCTGCATGGCTTCGGTTTTGGTCGGAAATTCTCTTTTAAATATTTATTTCCAGGGTCTGAATTTTGAGATCCAGCCTTTGCCTAGGTCGTGATGAGATAACAGTCTTTGTTCGAGATTGGAAGTAAAACCAGTATAATGCCTGTTTGCATTTTTTGAAAACAATACATAGACAGTAAACTTTTCCATAATAAAAAAGCCCAACCTGAAACAGATTGAGCTTTGTACCGGAGAGCAGACTTGAACTGCCGACCTTCGGGTTATGAATCCGATGCTCTAACCAGCTGAGCTACCCCGGCAAACGGGCGGCAAAAATAGAGATATTTACCAACATCCTGAAATGATTTCAAAAGTTAATTGCTTAAAAAATAAATAATCGCCTTTTGCCGGCATTTTTAAGTTGTTGCATAAGCCTACTTCATTTCGGAAAAGTATTGGTGAAACCAAGGAATGGTTTCAATTCCTTTATAAAAATTCTCAATATTAAACTTTTCGTTAGGGCTATGGAGGTTGTCACTATCTAAACCAAAGCCCATGAATACGATTTTGATGCCCAGTTCCTTTTCAAAAAGAGCGCAAATAGGAATACTTCCTCCACCTCTTACAGGTATAGGGGTTTTGCCAAAAGTAGTTTCCATTGCTTTGGACGCCGCCTGGTAGGCGATGCTGTCAATGGGCGTCATATAGGGCTCGCCACCATGGTGTAAGGTTGCCTTTACTTTTACAAAAAGGGGTGCAATTTTTTCAAGATGTTTGATAAGCATCTCAGTAATTTTTTCGGACCCTTGGTTGGGCACCAGCCTTGCAGATATTTTTGCAAAAGCTTTGGAGGGCAAAACCGTTTTGGCGCCTTCTCCTGTGTAACCTCCCCAAATGCCATTTAATTCGATTGTAGGGCGAATACCGGTTCTCTCGTTGCTGGTAAAGCCGGCTTCTCCCCAAAGCTCTCTAACACCAAGATCAAGTTTGTATTCAGCCTCGTCAAATGGAGCCCTCGCCATCAACGCTCTTTCTTCTGCAGTAGCTATTGCCACATCGTCATAAAATCCGGGTATAGTGATGTGGTTGTTGTCATCGTGCAAGGAGGCAATCATTTTAGCAAGAATTGTGATAGGGTTTGCCACGGCGCCACCATAAACTCCACTGTGCAGGTCCCTGTTCGGGCCGGTCACTTCCACCTCTATGTAGCTCAGCCCTCTAACTCCTATGTCTAAGCTGGGAGTTTCCAGGCTTATCATAGCACTGTCACTGATTAGAACGCAGTCTGCTTTCAACAATTCCTTATTTGCCGTCACAAACTTTCCTAAGTTGGGCGAGCCTACTTCTTCTTCGCCTTCTATACAAAATTTTATATTGTGTTGCAGTGTATTTGTTTGTACTAAAATTTCGAGCGCTTTTACATGCATGTAAACTTGCCCTTTGTCATCGCAACTGCCCCTGGCAAATATTTTACCATCCACCACGATTGGCTCAAAGGGGCCGCTGTTCCAAAGATCAAGGGGTTCTGCAGGCTGCACATCATAATGACCATAAACCAAAACAGTAGGCTTTTCCGGGTCAATTATTTTTTCAGCATATACAATCGGATGCCCTTCTGTGGGATAAATAGTCACCGTGTCGGCGCCAGCCTCCAGCAGGCGTTGCTTCACTGCCTCAGCACACCTGATCATGTCATTTTTATTTTCACTTTTGGCACTTACGCTGGGTATACGCAGCAATTCAAATAATTCGTTTAAGAAGCGCTCTTTGTGTTTTTCCTGATAATCTTTCCAAGCCTGCATAAATTTTTTTTAGGAGAAATAATCGAAATTGTCGCCACGAATATATACTTTTTTGGGTGCAGAACTTCTTAAACTCCGGGCGTGTTTTATTACCAAAATATTCTCTTTTATATTTGGAAAGTCCATCTTCATTGCAGTAAATTGCGACACGATTGCTTGTCAATTTATCAGCCTTTGTATGGTTCATTCATTTTTTTCTTTTGGATGTTACCGTGCAAAGGCTG
Source organism: Chitinophagaceae bacterium (assembly GCA_031425715.1). GTDB lineage: Bacteria > Bacteroidota > Bacteroidia > Chitinophagales > Chitinophagaceae > Ferruginibacter. Next base: position 11,992 of record JANPJW010000316.1, read on the forward strand.
AGTCAATTTTAGCCATTCCCTTTTTTCATAGCAAGCAGTTTTACTATTAAAGCCGTAACGATCACAAGCAATGTAGATATAACGATAGCCCACTTCAGGTAGGCTGCTATGGCAGTAATGGGTGCAATGGCCGAAAATGAAAACCTGGAGAGGGACAGGAGCATACCAGTATTTTCCACAACATCAAGTAATCCAGAAACCATTACCAGGACTGCAAAAAGGTTGAGGGTATTTCGCCATTTTCTTCTATGTGCCAATGAAGATGCTAAAATTTTACAACAAGCAAACAAAAGCAGAGAGTAAAAAAGAAGAAATATAAAATCAAACAAAGTGTTGATTTGGGCTTTTGTAATCAGGTTTTTCCCACCTGAAACTTTGTGATCCCACACAGTCAAAATCTTTTGCACGTCAGGTTTGGAGAAAGCGAGTTCGAGATCTATTATACCAAAGGGGGTCGTCGTGGTTTTAAGATCTTTACCGGACGTAAGCAACAGCACCATCATGCCGATGGTACCAGCCAGCAGGAAATAAAAGGTAGATTTTTTAAGAAACAGATTCATATCTCTGTTGTACATAGTCCCAATTTACCAGGTTCCACCAGTTAGAAATATAGTCAGCTCTTTTATTTTGGTACTTGAGATAGTAAGCATGTTCCCACACATCGAGACCTAAAATAGGAAAGCCTTTGATTTCGGCAACGTCCATTAATGGATTGTCCTGGTTGGGGGTGCTACCAACTTTTAATTTCTTATTGTTATCAAGGTACATCCATGCCCAGCCACTGCCAAACCTTTTTGCCCCAGCGTCAGATAGTTGTGTTTTTAAATTTTCGAACGACCCAAAATCTTTCACGATGGCCTCAAGTAGTTTAGATTTTGGTGAATTAAGTTTAGATGTTGGCCTCATACATTTCCAAAACATCTCATGGTTGTAGTGGCCACCGGCGTTGTTTCTCATTTTAGCCGAATATTTTGATACATTCCCAAGAACTGTCTCTACGGTTGTTGCCATTGCAGCCTCTGCGGCTACCGCCTCTTTTAATGCTTTGCTATAAGCCGCAGCATGTTTGGAATAATGGATCTCCATGGTTTTCGCATCTATTACATCCTCCACGGCGCTGTAATTATAAGGTAGGGGTAGTTGGTCAAATCCTGTTTTAAGAGAAGAACTTAAAAGCTTTGCCGGTGAAGCACAGCCCTGCATGAAGGAACTAACTCCTGCTATACCCAAGGCTACACCAGCCGAGCCTAATACAGAATTCGATATAAACTTTCGCCTGCTTACGTCTGGTTGCTTTTTCATAATTATATGTTTTCTTTTAAAATGTTTCGTTGTTTAAAACTATTTATAAACTGCCGCATCCTCTTGAAAGATCGGTAATAGTATTCCTTATTAAAAAGCTGTGAATCGTGCATTGCCTTATAAGTAAGGAAAATGCCAATAGGCGTGAGTACCATCACTGCCAGCCACATGCCAATAAAGGGAGTTGTTAGATTTTCTTTGACAAATTTCTCTCCAAACATGCCCAACAGGTGAAATATTAAAAAGAAAACGATAGCCACTACGAGTGGCATACCCATCCCACCTTTTCTTATGATAGAACCAAGTGGGGCGCCAATAAAAAACAATACAAGGCAGGCTACAGAAAATGAGTATTTTCTATGCCATTCAATTCTGTGCAACCTTATATTTTTCTCTCTGGAGTCTGCATCAATTCCGTTGAACTGGATGGTACTTTTCATATCGGCTGCTACAGAGAAGGCTCTTTCATCCAACAATGTCTTGACGGAATCTGGAAATAAGGGAGCAGAAATTACTTTGTTATTGGCGGCGGTTGTATTAGGTGTGATGCTATCTTTCATAGAGGAGAAATGCATTCGGGTATCGAGGACCTTGTACATTTTAATGGTCATGCTGTCGTCTATGAGTTTCAATGAATCTATATTCTTTGCAAGTTGTCGTGAACTTAGCATTTGATGACTGTTCTTGAAAATGCTGTCGTTGGTAGTTTGCTTTTGCAAGACACTCAAATCAAAAAGCTTTTTAAATTCTTTAAATCCGAGTCTTATATACTCAGTTGTAGTGTCAAAGGCATTACCACGTTCCTGGTATCTAAAGCCATTTTCAAGATTAAATTCAAGAAAGTTTTTGTCGTCGGAAATTTTCATCACTCCATGTTGCGCTACTATGCTATTATCCTGCAATTGGTTACTCTGATCGTAAATAAGTACGTTGTGTATGGTTTTTCCGTCGGTATCTTTTTTCCCAACTTTAATGGCATAAGTAGGTATGTAAGTAAAGAATACACCCTCCTTTAAATCGAACGCAGGTTTCTTAAAGTAGATGTCTGAATAAAGTGTTTTAAATTTTAAATTGGCATATGGAATTACATAGTTGGCAAACATGTAGGAAATACCACAAAGCATGATGGTGAAATACATTAGTGGTCGCATGAACCTGAGTAAAGAAATACCAGCTGATTTTATGGCAACGAGTTCAAAGCTTTCTCCGAGGTTACCAAAAGTCATGATCGAAGAAATCAAAATTGCAATGGGCATTGCAAGGGTAAGTAGAGAAGCACTGGCGTACCAAAGGAATTGACCGATGGTAAAAAAATCCAAACCTTTACCTACAAGATCATCAATATATTTCCATAAGCTCTGCATCATCAGCATAAAAAAAGCAATGAAGAAAGTAGCAATGAAAGGACCTAAGAATGCTCTTAATATTAGTTTATCTAATTTCTTTACCATTTACTTTTTGCAGCCTGGGAAGAATTATTTTCTTACCTTTTCGCCATGTCTGATCTCACAAAAATAACGCTTTCTCCGGAGGAACTCCTAATAGTGGAAGATCGTAGTTGGGTTTTAACGAAACAGCAAATTATCAAAAAGGTTTATGAACTATTTTATCTGCAGGTGCCCGTTATAGAACAGCTTTTTGGGGATGTAAAAAATCAGATGCCCGCCTCTCTAATGGCAGCAGTGCCAAAAATTTCAAGGGGAGAGAATTACCTTAATCTCCCCTATGTTATCCTGGATTATCCATCGGTATTTGAAAAGGGAAACATTTTTGCATTTCGCACAATGTTTTGGTGGGGCAATTTTTTTAGCATCACCCTTCACGTGTCCGGGCGGTACAAGGAACTATACCAACAAGGCGTAGTAAATAAGATACTTAAAGGAGTAGGGGAGAATGTTTATATCTGTGTGAATGATACCGAGTGGGAACATCATTTCGATGCATCTAATTATGCACCTGCATCAAATCTTGATCTTCAAGATTTAAATTTTCATTTGATGAGCAGGGACTTTCTTAAAATCGGCTTTAAAATCAACTTAACTCAATGGAACCAACTTCCAATAATCTTACAGGAGGCTTATAAATCAGTAATTGATTTATTAAAAGTTTAGTTACCTATGCGATGAAAAAGGTCTTTAACTTGATATTCCCACAACTGGCTTTGGTCTTTAATATCTTTTTTTTCTGCAAAATCTTTTACGATCAAAATTGTTTGGTTAGTAACTTCTGATTTCTCGATTGCAAATTCAAAATATTCATCTTTTGCGGCATAGGTCCAATGAAAGCGGATAAATTTTGCTTCCTCTTTGTCTAAAAGATCAGCCTTATCTTCTGTACCGTTCCAACTAAAAGTAAATAAACCATCACGTTCGTCAACTTTATCTGCAAACCATTCTTGAAGTCCAGCCGGTGTGCTTAAAAATTCATATAATATTCCGGGTGAGCATCTCACAGGATATTCTAACGTATATAAAACTTTTTTACTCATTATATTTTTTTAGTAAATACTACAGGCTGCAATTATAGGAAAATAATCAACGTAATAAAACATTTGTGGTTTTATTTTAAAAGTATTTTAATGGGCTCTTGCTCAAGATTTACCCTGCTTATGGTACAAATAGGGTATATAATATATTTTGCCCGGCGCTTTATTTATATTAAATTACGTTAATATAAAAATCGTTCCCAAACATCGATAAGTCTGGCACTAACTTGTTTTTTAACCCTTCAAACTTCCGCTCATGAGCATGCGTCAACTAAAAATCACCAAGTCCATTACCAATCGGGAAAGTCAAAGCCTGGAAAAGTATTTGCAGGAAATAGGAAAAGTAGATTTGATTAGTCCGGAGGAGGAAGTTAATCTCGCTGTTCAAATTAGAAAAGGAGATGCTAAGGCACTGGAAAAGCTTACCAAGGCAAACCTGCGGTTTGTAGTTTCTGTCGCCAAGCAATATCAAAATCAAGGTCTAACGCTACCCGATTTAATTAATGAAGGAAACTTAGGTCTTATTAAAGCCGCACAGCGTTTCGACGAGACCCGTGGGTTTAAATTCATTTCCTACGCAGTTTGGTGGATAAGGCAAAGTATTCTACAAGCTTTGGCAGAGCAATCCAGAATTGTAAGATTACCGTTAAACAAAGTGGGTCTTACTAATCGAATCTCTAAGGCATTTTCACAATTGGAACAAGAGTTTGAAAGGGAACCCACCCCCGAGGAGTTGGCATTTTTACTAGATATTGAGGTTGAAGAAGTTTCAGCCACGCTGGGATTGTCGTCGCGGCATGTGAGTATGGATCAGCCGCTGGCTGATGGAGAGGAAAGCACCCTGATAGATATCATGATCAATAAGGATGCTTTAGGGACAGACAATGAGCTTGCCGTTAATGCATCGCTGCATACAGAAATCGAGAGGTCTCTTAGCACATTAACGGAACGTCAGAAGGAAGTGGTTCGCTTTTTCTTCGGGATAGGAATTGATCATCCCCTAAGTTTGGAAGACATCGGTGAACGATTTAGTTTGACCCGTGAGAGGGTGAGGCAAATAAAGGATAAAGCCATTACCAAGTTGAGGACGACATCCCGCTGTAAGTTATTGCGAAGCTACCTCGGCGCCTGATTCCTAGCTATTTACCCAATGTTCCGCCTTTTAGAGGCGGTTTTTTTATGTGCCAAACAAAATTGGCTGCACGCTAGACTCGCAGTTTAGCGTTATCAGGAACTTCGTACAATTTATAGGGCAATTGGTTTGCACCGGAGAAATTTCTCCCACTGCATAAGAAAAGCCCCGCCGATTAAAGGGCGGGGCTTTTAAGTGTCTTAGAAAAAAAGGCTGATATTATTTCTTACCTGGTAATGGTAAATATTTTATTTAGTTCAATAACTGCATCATTGCTCCTGAGCATATAATCACCTGATGCCAGACCAATTAAATTAATGCGGAAGTTATTGTTGCCAGCCGTGATGGAGGCATCCACTTTCTTAACCAGCTTACCCTGCATATCATAAACCATAAGTTGTGTTCTTACGGACCTGTCAGACTTTATAACCACATTCAACATGTCCTTTGCAGGAACCGGGTATATAACGCTGCTGATATTTTTAACCTCGCAGTTTGTTCTTGCTACATCGGTGTAAATGAACTGGCCGTCTTTGTCTATCTGTTTGATGCGGTATAGCGCTGTGCCACCAATTAAATCAATTTGTTGGTAAGCACGATTGCTACTACTGTTTCCTGCTGCTGCTACCGATCCTATGCTAGTCCAGGTAGTACCATTGGTACTTCTCTCAATCTCAAATTTGCTACTGTTTGCTTCTTGCGTGGTGGCCCATGAGATAAGCGTCCCAGTATTGGTACATTTTGCATCAAATTTGGAGAAGAGAACCGGGAGTGCACCCCCTAAGGCAATAGGGGTAGTATAGGTGAGCGAATTTGCCACATATTCATTAGCAAGATCGTCGGCTATAGCGTAAGTTGTAAATTCTCCGGGAGTACCCCCTGCACCCGAGTTAATAATTACATAACCTCCTTGAGGGAATGAACTGCCAAGCGTCCATAATGTTACTGTAAACATATCTTGCCAAACGGTTGTGATGTTCACAGAGGTTCCATCCATGGTTCCAACAGCTC
>JANPJW010000317.1:0-2492 GCA_031425715.1 Chitinophagaceae bacterium
CCGCAAAGTGGCCGGCCTCACTAAAAAAGTGCCGTACTATATTGGCTTAAAAAATCAGCCCCTGTTTTTTTTGCCGGGTTTGTACTCTGTGGCTAAACTGCCAGATGAGCACGGCGAAGTGCAGGAAGTGTGGACCTTTACTATACTCACCCGCAAGGCCAACTCAGTGATGGCGCAAATACACAATGGCGGAGAAAATGAAAATCGCATGCCGCTGATGTTGCCGTTGGCAATGAGCAAGCAGTGGGCGCAGGAGGATCTAACAGAAGAGTCGTACAAAGCCATTCTCGATTACGAAATGCCGGAAGATGAATTGACATTCCACACTGTAGATACCATTCGCTCGCCAAAAGAACGACCGGACGGTAAAGCAAAAAATGAATTTTTTGAGTGGGGGAAAGTTTCAGACATACTAGTTTGAAAACAACAGGAAACCTGGCTTGCTTAAAAATTAAAAATAGTATTTACCAATAAGCCATTGTTGTATTGAAACACATTGCGACCAGTTACTTCTCTGGGCAGTTGAGCAATCTGACTGATGAAGCCCGCTTCTGCACGAAACATAGGAGAAAAGCGATAACCTAATACAGCCCCTACCCTGTTTTGATCGAACACGTTCTCATTCACATTTTTACCGAAGCCCAAAAATATTTCATCGTAAAGCGCAGCATACGGCGTTTTGTCTGCCATGGTAGTTCCTTTCAAGGGCAGCTGCATCCGAAACATATAACGTAGCCGGTTTACATAAAAAAAATCATCCTCCTTTGTTAAGGCAGCACTGCTGTAACGGCCTATCCATCTTTGTTCGAGCATAAAGCGGTGACTTAAATCCATCTTACCAACCTTGTCCGTTAGCGTGGCCATTTGATAGGCCCTGTGCTCTGTAAACTTTTTGCCAAAAGCATTGATCGGAATATCGCCGTAGTTAAAAGTTTCTGCCCAGGCATAGCCTAACCTAAGGGAAAGCTTTTTATTTACCTGGTAGTTGATGCCTGTTCGCAAAAGACTTTGCTGCCAGTCTTTTATCAGATCATCCCGTCGCCATTGATACTCGGTATGAATGCCCCAGCTTTTGTTCAACTTAATGGTGCCGGTATAACTAAACCAGCCAATGGTATTGCGGTCGGTAATGCGTGAGTTTTGAGCATTCGTTATAGAATGCAGGAAAAGACCTAGCCCTAGTAAGAAAATAAAATAGGTACGCTTCGTTTTCATGTATGAATTATGCTTTAAATACAAAAATGCCATTTGCCAGTTTGTAAAAAGTTGCCACAAACTTACTTCCCTTTTGTCTCCAATCGCTTTTTAAAAATTCATTTTTTCAGGGATACTTTTTGAAGCACGCTGCTCTTTTTTTTGTTACCTGATGCAGCGGGTATCGGTTAATTTAGACGCCGGCAATAAGTATCTTCTTGAGCCACATGAATGGAAGCGCAGCTGCCCTATCCATCAAAACCATACATCACAGAGCTGGCAGGATGGTTGTTTGTTGTTGACTGAGCGCAAACTCGTAGGCAACCCCCAGGCCCACAAACCCCCGTGAAATGTTGCTGGTGGACCAGCCTTCGTGACGCACACTAATATCGAACACATTGTTTCCAAGATTTATCTTATCACCCAGGCCCAGCGAATAGGCAAAACCCGTACGACTTTTATCGCCCAAAAAAAATAGTGCCCCTACCTCCCCTGCTCCATAAAAAGAACCCAAATAATATCTTGCCCCAGCTTTTAAGGGAATGGCAGATATGTCGGAACTTTTAATATCCAACCTTGTTTTACCTCCCATAAAATAGTAGCCCCCGTTGATGGTTGCACTTGCGTGTTCGCTAAAGATATATTCACCCTTTGCCGTGAAACCCAAACCGGTTTTGTTTGTTTGCGATAATTTGGTTTCTGCAAAAAGCGCCTCCGCTCCTACACTGCCAGATATTGTTCCCACACGGTAAGCCTGTGCTACACTTGCAGCACCGGTAAACATTACAAGCCCGAGACAAAGGGCTATGACCCATGGTATTTTCATGTTAGAATTATTTTATGTACCCGTTTGAAGCCTTACCTGCGGCTCTGAATACTACTTTTTTTTAAACCCTACGCACCCACTTCCTGTGTTTTAATTAGGATTGTTGATGATCAAAGTATCCTCGAAAAAAGTTACTTCGCCGCTGGCAATATCATGGCTACCACCCGCAATACCTATTTGCCCCGCTTCAATCATTTCTTTTAAAATAGTACTGCGCTCCATAATAGCATGCACTGTTCTTTTTACATTGATAGCTGATACCTTTTCTACAAATTCAGCATTGCCGGAGTTGCGGTTTTCGCCAACAGTATTTTCATCATCCACGGCCGGTCTTATCTTGTTGAGCAATGCAGTAAGATTGCCCATCTCTACATGGTCACACGCACCTTTTACGGCGCCGCACTTAGTGTGGCCCAGCACTACAATTATTTTAGAACCGGCTACCTTGCAGCCAAATTCCATGCTGCCCAAA
>JANPJW010000318.1:0-5657 GCA_031425715.1 Chitinophagaceae bacterium
TGTTGATGGCCCTTGTAAAGGAAGCCAGGGTGTTGCTATCCATGTCTCTTACGGTATTTATAAAATGGGTGAAGCGAAGGCTGTCCATTTTTCGCAACAGGCTCATGGGTGATTTTACCCACAGTTTTTTCTGTTTTTGCCGCAAGCTATCGAGGGTCTTTTGAAACTCTTTCCGGCTGGAAGAACGTCCCTCGTTTAATGCCCGGCTTGCCACTTTAAAACCAGGCGAATCCATCTGCTGAAGCTCATTTTGAAAGGCTGCGTAACCCGCACTATCCTGCCTTGCCACCGCCTGCAGTATAGAAGTACCATCGCTGTCCCCAAACATATCTTCGGTAATGTGCACCGTAGAAAAGAAGGCGAAGAAAAATATAAAAGAGGTAAACACATACATGCGCACCGGGTTCAGGTAATTATTGCGGCGGCCACGTTTATACTCGGCAGATAGAAAGCCCGGTTTTAAAATTAGCAGCCGGAGCGTAGCAAAAAACTTACCGTCAAAATGGGTGATATCGTTTACGAAATGAGTAACCAGGTGCCATACAGATTCTTGTGTTTCCAGGTTTTCCTGCCCGCAGATGTGGCAGTATTTTCCATAAATCTGCGCATTACAGTTTAGACAGTTCTTCTGCCTACGCTCTTTTAGATGACTCAATGGAGTTAATTTTGTTAAAAATAATGAAGTTTTTTCAGCCCTTAACTTTATAGCCACGCCTGGGGCTGTAACTTCGGCCGAAAGTAACTTTTCTCAAATGAAAAAAATCCTATTTCTTTTTGCGCTCGGCTGCATGCTCGGCGGCGCCTCGCAGGCACAGTACTATTATAAAGACATCATCAGCAATAAACAGTTGCTGGCAGATATGGCGGCCTATAAATTGAACAAAGTAAAAACAATCAACATCAAAAGTTTTGAAGACGATGGCAGTGCCAGCGAAGGCTTCTCTTGCCAGAAAAAGTTTTCTAAAGATTATGCAAAGGCCAGCTTGTTTACCCGTTCTCAAATTTCGGGTGCCTCCTTACTGAGCTCCACTTTTAACGAAAACGGCAAGCTATTGCAAACCTACGACAGCTCAGAAATATCCGTAACTACCAACCAATACAGTTACGACTTTATGGATCGGATTCAATCCATTGTTTCTACCATTCGCTCGCAGGATGATGACTTTAGAAACGAAATAAGAGAAGAACATATTTGGTTTTATAACGAAACAGGGCAGGCCGAAAAAATGATCCGTATAAAAAATCGTACAGACAGCACCACTATCTTATTTGCCCTGGATGAAAACGACAATGTTGGTATAGAAAAAGATACCCGAACAGGTACAAAATACTATTACTATTATGATGCTAAAAGAAGGATTACCGACATTGTACAGGAAAACGATTTTAAAAAAGGCATTGTGCCAGAATATGTGTTTCAATACAACAACAGCAGCGGGTTGCTATCTCAAATGACCACTACAGAAGAGGGTGGCAATTATTACTATGTGTGGAAATATACCTACGAAAATGGCCTGCGCACCAGGGAGAAATGTTACAACAAAGAAAAGAGGCTGATGGGCAGCATTGAGTACGAATACAAATAAGGTGAAAGGTCAAAGGTCAATGGTGAATGCCTGCCCCTACAGGGTGCAGGGGGTGAATGACCAATGACGATTGACAAGTGACGAATGAGGATTGAGGAATGCCTGCCCCTGCAGGATGTAGGGGGTGAATGACCAATGACAAATGACAAATGACTAAGGAAGAATGCCTGCCCTACAGGATGTAGGTATGGGGTGAAAGCCTGCCTAGAAAATTCACTTATAAAAAAGCGCTCGAACTTACCATTTGAGCGCTTTTTTGCGTATGACTATACCCCTGTGAAGGGTAAAACAGCCACCATCGCAGGTCTCCATTTTTCCAAAAATATTTTTTGTAAAAGAGGCAGTTTTGGCTCTTTTTACAGCGCTGTATTGGCTTTGCTTAGTTTTCAACAGAACCTTGATAAATCCTTTACAATTATTTAATATTCATCAGTAATGTTGTATTGTATTCATGGTGACAACGAGTATATTCTATAATTGTTGCATTAAAAGGGAATGCGGTGAAAACCCGTAACTATCCCCGTAGCTGTAAAACCCCCTAACCCCCCTTGCCCCGAAATAATTCGGGGTAGAAGGGAATTAGGAACACTAATTCTACAGGCCACTGTTTAAAAATGGGAAGGCAATTAGATTGGGGTTGAGTCAGAAGACCTGCCATGAACAACAAACATTGAAACGCTTTCGGGAGAAAGGCCAACACTGAAAACACTGGAAATCAACTTTCCCTGTAATCAGCTCCACCCTTTTCCTGAAAATAAAATACAAGACCGGCCTGCTATATTGCAGGGAATAAAAAAGTAAGTACGATGCAGCAAGAAGATGAAATTTTATTAAGGGAAAACAAAGACCGCTTTGTTATTCTTCCTATTAAGTATCCCGCCATTTGGGAACAGTACAAAAAACATGAAGCCAGCTTTTGGACGGCCGAAGAAATTGACCTAGGCAGCGACATGAAAGATTGGAATGCATTGAATGATGGCGAACGTCATTTCGTTTCGCATGTGCTTGCATTCTTTGCCGCAAGTGATGGTATCGTAAACGAAAACCTTGCGGTAAACTTTATGAGCGAAGTGCAGTTGCCAGAAGCCCGCTGTTTTTATGGTTTCCAGATAATGATGGAAAACATACACAGCGAAACCTACGCTTTGCTGATAGACACCTATATAAAAGACCCGGTAGAAAAAGACCGCCTTTTTCATGCCATAGATACAGTACCCGCTGTGAAGAAAAAAGCTGAATGGGCGCTGCGCTGGATACAAAACGGATCTTTTGCAGAACGCCTGGTGGCTTTTGCCGCAGTGGAAGGCATCTTCTTCAGTGGCAGTTTCTGCTCCATTTTCTGGCTAAAGAAAAGAGGCCTCATGCCCGGCCTTACTTTCAGCAACGAACTCATCAGCCGTGACGAAGGCCTGCATTGCGAATTTGCCTGCCTGCTCTACAGCATGCTCAACACCAAACTTAGCCAGGAGGCTGTATACGGCATCATTACCGATGCGGTAGAAATTGAAAAAGAATTCATCAGCGAAGCACTGCCCGTAAAACTCATTGGTATGAACGCCGACCTGATGAAACAATACATAGAGTTTGTAGCCGATCGCTGGCTGGATGAACTGGGTTATCCAAAAAAATACGGCGCCAGCAATCCCTTCGACTTTATGGAAATGATTTCGCTGGAAGGCAAAACAAACTTCTTTGAAAAGCGTGTAGGCGATTATCAAAAATCAGGCGTAATGGCGGGTAACAAAGAAGTGCAGACGTTTAGTATGGATGAGGACTTTTAGGGATGTGTGATTTAGGATTTCTGATGTATGATTTGCGATTTGTGATTTGTGATTTGTGATTTGGCAGCACCACTTAAGTTGTAGCTCTTTTAAGATTTTTGATTGCCGATATGTGGTTTATGATTTTGGGGAGTATCCAAACGTTGATTTTTCTTTTAGTTAAATAAATTATTCATTATGACTAAAGATGAATTGAAGCAACGAACCAAAACATTTCACATCCCAGTTATAAAAGCTTGCGAAGGATTCCCGAAAAATACAGCAGGATTTGAGATGTCCAGGCAACTCATTCGTTCGGCCGGTTCGGTTGCAGCAAACTATCGGGCCGCTTGCCGCGGAAAATCATCAGCAGATTTTATTTACAAAATAGAAATAGTGATAGAAGAGGCTGATGAATCCACGTACTGGCTGGAAGTTTCAGAAAAAGCGCAACTTTTACAGCCGGATGTAACAAAGTCATTGATAATGGAAGCAAATGAATTGGTAAGCATTTTTGTAGCAACGGTCAAAACCGCCAAAAACAATAAAGATATTTCAACAGGAAAGAAACCTTAATTCATAAATCAGAAATACTTACAAAGCAACAAAATTAATTAGTGTCTCCAATTTGGAGAAAATCATAAATCACCGATCAGAAATCATACATCATTACAGCAGTGCGATTAGTTTAGAAGCCTTAAACCTGGGGAAATCATAAATCATACATTAGAAATCAGAAATAAATTATACGTCATACATCACAATTCATAAATACCAACAGATGGAAGTAATCAAAAGGGGTGGAAAAAAAGAGAGCGTAAAATTCGACAAAATCACTGCCCGCATAGAAAAACTATGCTATGGGCTGGATCGCCGTTTTGTAAACGCAGTAGATGTAGCCAAAAAAGTAATTGAAGGCTTGTATGATGGCGTGCCCACCACCGAGCTGGATAACCTGGCGGCGGAGACCGCTGCATCGCTTACGGTAAAGCATCCCGACTATGCCCTGCTGGCAAGCCGCATTGCGGTGAGCAATCTGCATAAAAATACCATTAAGAGTTTTTCTAAAACCATGGAGTTGTTGTTTAACTGCACCGATGCTAAGACCGGCAAATATCTGCCCTTGCTGGCAGATGATGTGTGGGAGATCATAAAAGACAATGCCGAGCTTTTAGATTCTACCATCATCTACGACCGGGATTATGGCTTTGATTATTTCGGTTTTAAAACGCTGGAGAAATCTTATTTATTAAAGCTGGATGGTAAGGTAGCCGAGCGCCCGCAGCATATGTACATGCGTGTGGCTATTGGTATTCATAAAGATAATATTGAGGAGGTTATCAAAACCTATCACCTCATGAGCGAGCGCTGGTTTACACACGCCACGCCTACCCTCTTTAATGCGGGGTCGCCCAAACCACAAATGAGTTCCTGCTTTTTGCTGACTATGAAAGACGACAGCATAGAAGGTATTTACGATACGCTGAAGCAAACTGCTAAAATTTCGCAGAGTGCAGGTGGCATCGGGCTGGCTATTCACAACATACGTGCAACCGGTAGTTATATCGGCGGCACCAATGGTACCAGCAATGGCATCATCCCCATGCTCAAAGTGTTCAACGATACGGCCCGCTACGTAGACCAGGGCGGCGGAAAACGCAAAGGTGCTTTTGCTATTTACCTGGAGCCATGGCATGCAGATGTGTTTGAATTTTTAGACCTCCGCAAAAATCATGGTAAAGAAGAAATGCGTGCCAGGGATTTATTTTATGCCCTGTGGATCTGCGACCTGTTTATGAAGCGGGTAGAAGACGATGGCATGTGGAGTTTGTTCTGTCCCAACGAGGCACCCGGACTGCAGGATTGTTTTGGAGAAGAATTTGAAAAACTCTACACCCGCTACGAGCAGGAAGGAAGGGCAAGGAAAACCATCAAGGCACAGGAGTTATGGTTTGCCATCCTGGACGGACAAATAGAAACCGGTACGCCCTACATGTTGTATAAAGATGCGGCCAACAGCAAAAGCAACCAGCAAAATCTCGGCACCATCAAGAGCAGCAACCTCTGCACAGAGATCATGGAGTACACTTCGCCCGACGAAATTGCGGTGTGTAACCTTGCTTCGCTGGCGTTGCCAAGATTTGTGATCAACCAAAAATTTGATCATGACAAATTGTACGAGGTTACCTACCAGGCAGCGCTCAATCTCAATAAAATTATAGACAACAATTACTACCCGGTAGAAGAAGCCCGCAACAGCAACATGCGTCACCGCCCCATTGGGTTGGGTGTGCAGGGCCTGGCAGATGCG
>JANPJW010000319.1:0-3071 GCA_031425715.1 Chitinophagaceae bacterium
TGTAAACATGGTAGGGCTTGAAGGTTATACTTTTGAAGAATGCCTAAACATAGCGGCGGTGGCAAATATCGAAGGCGTAGAAATTCCCTTTCTACATATCAACCAGTTAATTGCTAATAAAAAAGCTGTCAACCGCCCCAAAGACCAGCTTGATGTAATTGAACTGGAGCGCATTAAAAAGCTCAGGTCTGAAATGGGCCTTGATTAAGGATCAGTGCAAACTTGTTCCAATTTATCCCTCTCTAATTTTTAAATTCACCCCACCACCCTTATCTTTGCGCCAAATTTCAGGATAGATATGGCAGCACAACGCATCAAATCATTGCTGGTAGCGGTTTTCAGCTTAGGTATAGTATTTTTTTCTAATAATATTTTTGCCCAGGATCATGAGGGTACAGGGGCTGCACACGAACCTGCAGAAAAACTGGATCCTGCCAAAATTATCATGGATCACATTAAAGATGCGCACGAGTTTCATTTCTTTAGCATCGGCGATTTTCATGCAACTATACCGCTTCCTGTAATTTTGTATTCTCCTACCAAGGGGCTTGATGTGTTTTCTTCTGCTAAATTTGAGCATGGCCACACAATCTACAACGGCTACGAGAGCAAAGAAGGCACGATCACCGCAGCAGATGGCACAGCGGTGTATGATTTTTCGCTTACCAAAAACGTGGTGCAAATGATGATCGCCTTGCTCGTGTTGGTATTGCTCATGACGGGCATTGCAAAAAAATACAAAAGCGGCCAGGGTGTAACCACGGCCCCCAAAGGCTGGCAGAACGCCATAGAACCCGTTATCACTTTTGTGAGAGATGAGGTAGCCCGGCCAAACCTTGGCAAGAAAGCCCCCAAATATTTGCCCTACCTGCTCACCGTTTTCTTTTTCATTTTAATCAACAACCTTTTTGGTTTAATACCCGGCGCTGCCAATGTAACTGGTAATACAGCCTTTACTGCGGTATTGGGTTTAATTTCCCTGGTAGTTATCCTGGCAAGTACCAACTCGCATTTTTGGGGTCACATTTTCTGGCCTCCCGGCGTGCCTATCTTCGTAAAAGTTATTTTAATTCCCATTGAGTTGCTCGGTGTGTTGGTCATCAAGCCAGCAGCATTGATCATTCGTCTTTTTGCCAACATGGTGGCAGGGCATATCATTATCTTAAGTTTCATTTCACTCATTTTTATTTTTGGCGCCATGAATTCGGTTGCAGGTTTTGGGTTTTCACCCATCTCTGTACTGTTTACGGTGTTCATTTATTTTATAGAGTTGCTGGTAGCATTTATACAGGCATTTATTTTTACCAACTTAACGGCGGTATTTATCGGCCAGTCTTTCGAGGGCGGTCACGACGATGTAGATGGTCACCAGGAACCCATAATTGCGTAATTATTTTTTCATTTATAAAACAAGTATCATGACATTGATGACTGTGTTCGCTGAAGTTCAGCTTGGTTATTCTCATTTTGGTGGAGCAATTGGTGCTGGCCTTGCAGCTATCGGTGCTGGTATCGGTATCGGTCAGATTGGTAAAGGTGCGGTTGAATCTATTGCCCGTCAACCTGAAGCGTCTAACGACATTCGTGCAAACATGATCCTGACTGCTGCATTCGTAGAGGGTGTTGCCCTTTTTGCAGTTATCGCAGGTTTATTGGCTGTGTTGAAGTAAGCCATTGCACCACTCATTACTGCGCCCATGCAAAGGGCGGAAGGCGCAGTAATAATTTTTTTTGGTTACGGGCAGTTGTTTTTCATGGCATCTTCGTTGTGTCACTCACTTCAGCCGAATACCAATTTTGGACTTTACAGAATTTTGTATTTAATAAATAGATTTTGAAAATGAGTTCAACACTCATCATTCATCACTCATAACTCATCATTACAATGGAACTCTTATTACCACATTTAGGTTTAATCATCTGGACTTTGATCGCCTTCCTGATCGTATTTTTCATCCTTAAGAAATATGCCTGGACGCCCATTTTAACCGGGTTAAATGAAAGAGAAGCAGGCATAGCCAGTTCTATTGCCACTGCAGAGAGAGTGAAACTCGAAATGGCCCAGTTGGTGAACGAGAACGAAGCCTTGTTGGCACAGGCCCGGGAAGAGCGTGGGGCTATGTTGAAAGAAGCCAAAGAAATCAAAGACAAGATCATCGCCGAAGCAAAAGATGATGCTAAGGTACAAGCATCCAAGATTATCGCAGATGCGCAAGCCTCTATTGAAAATCAAAAAATGGCAGCCATCACCGATCTAAAAAATCAATTGGGTAATATGGTGATAGAGGTGAGCGAAAAAATATTGAGAAGAGAGCTTGCCAACAAAACAGAGCAGGAAAGCTACATTAAGCAGTTAACTGCAGATGTAAAATTGAATTAGTCAATTTGAGATTGGATAGTATGCCTTCCTCTTAGGCCACTATCATTACCAAATTATCAAATTACCAAATTATCAAATTAGCAGCATGAATAATCCACGTTTAGCAGGCAGGTACGCAAAGAGTTTATTGGGTTTGGCTATTGAGCAAGATAAGTTGGAAGCTGTGCATGCCGACGTCCTTTTGCTGAAAGGCATTGCCAAGTCGAATCCTGATTTTGTGACGCTTTTAAAAAGCCCTGTGGTAGGTTCCGATAAAAAAGAGCAGATCGTAAAGGCCGTACTTGCAGGAAAAGTGAGTGAGTTGACTTCCGCATTTTTGCATCTCATCATTCGCAAAACAAGGGAAAGCAACCTGGTAGAAATTGTAAAAGCATTTTTAGAACAGTACAACGAACTGAAACAAATTCATACCGTGAAATTGAGCACGGCTACTGCCATCAGCCAGGAATTGAAAGATGCCATCGTTGCCAAGTTAAAAGCAGATGCCGGCGTGGAGCATGTAGAACTGGAAGCTGTAGTGCAAGAAGAACTGATTGGTGGTTTCAAACTAGAAATGGGTGGAACCCTCGTAGATGCCACGGTGTTGAGAGACCTGGAAGATGTGAAAAAGCAATTTGCAGAAAATATTTACATACATAACATTCGCTAGGCATTGCGTTCTTACATAATTTTAAAAGCTGCAAGAGATTGC
>JANPJW010000320.1:0-23324 GCA_031425715.1 Chitinophagaceae bacterium
AGGTAAAATCGATTGTACGCATGGTACACTTTGTTCCGCAGAAAAAAGTAGTAATAACCAAACAAAACTGCAGAGCACAGAATAACTTTTAAAAGATAAAAAGCAAATGTTGGCATCATTAATAGTTTAAATTTTACCGATTACATTCATAAATCCTACATCACAAATCAGCAATCATTTTTATTTTTTCTTCAACTCCTTCAGCAAAGCTTCAAGGTCTGTGATACTCAATCCATTTTCTTTTACCATAAAAGAAACGGCGTTGCTGTAGTTACCCTCAAAGTAGGATTTCACAATTGTTTTAAGCGTCGATTTGCTGTACACATCTTTTGCAACCCTGGCATAATACTGGTGCATCCTGCCAAAAGTGGTGATGCCCACAAACTCTTTTTCTACCAAAATTTTTATAATGGTGGCCACCGTATTATTGTGTGGTTTAGGATTGGGCAGTGCTTCTATGATCTCTCTTAAAAAAGCTTTGTCCAGTTTCCAGATCACTTGCATGATTTGTTCTTCTGCTTTGGTTAATGGCTTAATCATAATCTCTGTTTTATATCCTAAAACTAAATAATTAGTTATAAAACTAAAAACTTAGTTATCCACATTTTTTAACAGGCAGTTTTAAATTATATTTTCCCGGTGAAGTTTGAACGGTTAAATTTGCCCTAACCGGTTATCGGGCTTTGTGGTTTTCCGGATCATCAAATAAACTTATTCATGTCTCAATCAATCATAGAATTAAAGAATGTAAATATTTACCAGGGAGATAGTCTTGTGCTGGGTGATGTAAATATTTCTGTAGATAAAGGTGAGTTCGTGTACCTCGTTGGTAAAACTGGTACGGGCAAAAGCAGTTTGCTAAAAACCCTCTATGGCGACCTTGAGTTGCGGGAGGGCGAAGGCTGGGTAGTGGGTCACAACTTAAAAGGACTTACCTGGAAAACGGTTCCTTTTCTGCGCCGTAATCTGGGTGTTGTGTTTCAGGATTTTCAATTGATGACGGACAGAAGTGTCAACAACAACCTGAAGTTTGTATTGAAAGCCACCGGTTGGAAAGACGAAAAACTAATGGATGAAAAAATTGCTGATGTACTGGATAAAGTGAACCTTAAAAGCAAAGGCTTTAAAATGCCTTATGAACTAAGTGGCGGCGAGCAGCAAAGAGTTGATATTGCCCGTGCAATGCTGAACTCTCCCAAATTGATGCTGGCCGATGAGCCAACCGGCAACCTTGATCCTGAAACCAGTGATGAGATTATGCAGTTGCTTTTTCAAATTTGCAAAGATTACAATACCACCATTGTAATGGCTACCCACGACTATGTTGTGCTCAATAAATTTCCGAGCAGAACCATCAAAACAGAAAAGGGTAAAGTGTGGGATAACGCTAGTATATCCATTTAATCATCTGGGCAGCATTCTGATGATTGTTATAATTAACGTGTAAGATTTGTTCTCGCACCAGGGATTCTTCTTCTGCAAATGGTTGCTCATAAAGTTCTACCGCTCGCTGTCTAAATTCGTCCGCTGTTTGTGCAAGTTCGCAAAGACCATCTATGGCGGCACCTTGCACGGCTGCGTTATTTGCCAGGCAATACCGGCCATTGTACAACGCATTTAGCAATTTCAATTTTACACCCGTATTGTTAAACGAAGGAAGAATATTTATCTGCGCCTTTTTAATGAGGTCCTGCATTTCTTTGTCAGATGGGTTGGCTACAAGGCAGGTGTTTTTATTCACGTGTGCAAGATCCTCCAGATAGGAAGAGGGATTTTTTCCGGCAATCACGAGCGGGATTGAAAGCTTATTAAAAACTTCTGTTAGTAGCCACTCTGCAGCTTTTTCATTTTCATTTACACTCAGGTTTCCATGGTATAGGCAAAAAGAGCCTCTGCCCGTTTGTGGAGCTACGCTTTCCCAAGGTAAAAAGGCCGGCAGAAAATCTATGCTGCTGGAGGGAGCTATTTTTTGATAAATTTCTGTGTCTTCTATGTTTATCGGCCAAAACGTGCCCTTCTGGGCAATGCTCTTTTCATACCGTTTGAGCAGCCAACTTTCAGTTCTGAAATAAAGCTTCTTCCAAAAGTTCTTCTCACTCTCCGCAAGTTTTTTATAATAGTTAAACTCTACATTGTGAAGCCGCACATGCACCCGGCGATGCTTCAGGGCTCCGTTGTATAGATAATAAGTACAGTGAACGCCCTCCATGAGTATGGGATAGTCGTCTTGCTGCAGGTTATGCAAAAGCTGCGGGTTGATGCGGGAGCTTACAATGTATGGAAGACCCGGCGCCAGCGATTGTGGAAATTTTCTGCGGGTATAATAGGTTACAGATTCACAATACTGATCCAGCTCATCCTGGGGGGCACGCCCACCCGTAAAGCAATGCAAGTGAATTTTTACGCCCTGTTTGTGGAGGTGCACTATTTTGTAAAATAAATCCACCACCCCTCCATAATCTGCAGGCCAGGGAACGTCAAGTGTGATGATATGTAAATGCTTATCCAATAATTCGTTTATAGTAATTTATGAGGTTTTTTTCTTCGTTTTGCCAGTTCCAATGTGTGCTGGCTGCTTTACAGTTAGTTTTCAGTTTCCCATGTAATACAGTATCGTTCAGTATTTTGTTCAGCGCTGCGGAAATTATAGGCGGCTGCAGGTCGTCAATCAATACGGCCACTTCAAATTGTGCGTTCAATCTTGCGTATTCAGGAAAGTTCATGGTAACCTGCGGCACTCCATGTTGCACATAATCAAAAAACTTATTGGCAAGCGAATAATATTGATTCAGTCCTGTGTTTTCCACCAGGTTAATACCTACATACCCTTCTGCAGTAATTTTATTCAATTCCTCCGGTAGCAGTTTACCCTTAAAGATGATTTTATCGTTCAGCTGGTGTTGGTCGGTAAGTTTCCTCGCTTGCTCCAAAAAATTGCCATCGCCGTAAATGATAAGTTTGGCGTTCACATTCGCCATAGCCGGAATTAAGAACTCAAATCCCCTGCCTTCATTTACCGCTCCCTGGTAGAGTATGTTTTTATCCCTGGGGGAGGAAATAGTTCGAGCCGCCAGCTGCGGCATGTTCCTGATGATTTCGTATTTAACACCGTACAATCGTTCAAAATCAGCCTGGATGCTCTTGCTCACCGTATACCCCCATTCAAACCTGGGAAGCATCGCCTTTTCTATAGTATGCCAAATTTTGTAGATGACTGGTCTTTTGATGACTTCCTTCAACTGAGAAAAATACTCATGTGCATCGTAGATTCTTTTTTTGTTTCTGAGGGTTGAAACAAAATATACGGGCATGATGGTATCAAGATCAATCGCACAAATGCAGTCGCAACTTTTAAACAGCAGGTAAAAAAATAACCTGATGTTGTATTCCATATAAAACGCAGGGCCTTTCTCAAAAAAAACACGGAGCCTTTTTTGTTTGAAAGGTTGATAGCCTAAGGGTGAACCAGATGAATTTTCTCTTCCCACCAACGTAATTTCATAACCCGCATTAGCAAGAGAACTGCAAATACGGATCATACGCTGATCATAGTTAAGATCGTTTGTAACAGTGAAAATAATATGTGGGGCAGGAGCTGTCAGGAAATCTTTATTTTGTTATAAAACTCCTCAATAAAGACCACTGTTTTCAAGGCATCAACCCCATCCGTAACTACATGTTCTTCGCCGCTCAGTGCCTTAAATACATTTTCATACACCTGCTGATGGTTGCTGGTTGAGCCCCTGTAAAATCCATAGTCGTTTGCAGCATTTACATGTGTTGTAAGCTGCGGGTCTAAAAGCGCAGGCTGTTGGTAAAGGATTTTATTCATGTATTCCCCACCCAAATGAATGGTTCCTTTTTCAGCAATAATGTTGAGAGAAATTTCATGGTTTAAAGCAAAAGCATTTACACTGTAATGGATGGTGCCTACCGCTCCGCTATGCATTTGCAGGCAAATGGCGCCGGTATCCTCAAATTCGATGGAACTCAGGTGATGTAAATTTTTTCTAAAACCAGCCATGTTACTGTAATCTCCCAATAGCCAGAACAGGATATCAATATAGTGACTAAACTGGGTGTACAATGTACCTCCATCAAGGCTTTGAGTGCCTTTCCAACTGTTTAAGTAATAATGTGCAGACCTGTTCCATGAGCAATTCAAATGAAAACTATATATGTTCCCCAGTTGGTCTTCATCAATAAGATTTTTTAATGCTATAACCAGCGGATTGTATCGGGCAGATTTTACAATAAACAAACGCCTGTCGGCTTCAATAGAAGCCTCTATCATGGCCCTTGCATCCACGGAGTGTATGCACATAGGTTTTTCGCAAATCACATGTTTGTCTGCCTCAAGGCATTCAATAGCCTGTGCAGCGTGCATACCGTTCGGCGTGCAAATGCTTACCACATCAAGCTCGGGTTCTTTCAGCAACATTTCCTCCAAAGAAAGATACATTTTCACGCCACATTCGGTAGCCAATTCCGCGGCACTAGCTGCGTCTGTATCGCATACCGCCATCAGGGTGCCTACTTTCATTATTTCCGCCGCATGACGTTTAGCAATTCGCCCGCAGCCCACAATGGCAAATGTGAGTTCCATTCGGCAAAAATGATGTTTTTTTTGTTAACCCACGTAAGATATGCCCGGGTAGCCGGGGACTCAGTTCTAATATGAAAAAAAGGATTAATAATGAAGTACCATTTATCAAACAATTTGGGCACCATTGCCATTATTACATAGTTTGCTTAGCCTAACGATAAAACATTTTTGTATGATTAAAAAATTGGCATTTGTTTGTTTTCTTGCGGCCAGCGCTGTACAAGGCATTTTTGCACAGGCAAGGTTGGTAGAAAAAATAGCCCGTAAGGGAAATGAAATTGTTATCCCTTACGAAAAGTACGTGTTACCCAATGGTCTTACGGTGCTGGTGCACGAAGATCACTCCGACCCGGTGGTGCATGTAGATGTAACTTACCATGTGGGCTCAGCCAGGGAAGAAATAGGCAAGAGCGGTTTTGCACACTTCTTTGAGCACATGATGTTTCAGGGCTCAGATAATGTTGCAGATGAACAACATTTCAAGCTTATTTCAGAGAGTGGTGGAACCTTAAATGGCAGCACCAACCGTGACCGAACCAATTATTATGAAACGGTACCGAGCAACCAATTGGAAAAAATGTTGTGGCTGGAAGCAGATCGTATGGGCTTTCTACTGGATGCTGTAACACAACAGAAATTTGAGATTCAACGCTCTACTGTTAAAAACGAACGTGGTCAGAATTACGACAACAGACCTTACGGTTTGCTGGGCGAATTTTCTTCTAAAAATCTTTATCCTTATGGTCATCCCTACTCCTGGCTCACCATCGGTTACCTGGAAGATTTGAATAGAAGCACCGTAGATGATCTGAAAAATTTCTTCTTAAGATGGTATGGCCCCAATAATGCAACCTTAACAATAGGTGGAGATGTGACTGTAAAGGAAGTGATCAAACAGGTGGAGAAATATTTCGGTTCTATACCAGCCGGTCCGCAGGTAAAACCTATGAAACTGCCTGCTCCAAAATTGGAAACCAACCGCTATACAAGCTATACAGATAATTATGCCAGAACACCACAAATGAGGGTTGTATATCCCACCGTGCCGGATTATCATGAAGACCTGCCGGCACTTGCTTGCCTGGCCCAGGTGATAGGGCAAGGGCGCACTTCTATTTTATACCAATCCATGGTGAAAAATCAAAAGGCCTCCAATGCGGGGGCGTTTAGTTCTGCTTCGGAACTGGCCGGCGAATTTTCTTTTTCTGTATCTCCTTACCCGGGCAAATCTTTAGCAGAAATGGAAAAATTATTAGATGAAGCTCTGGTAGCGTTTGAGAAAAGGGGAGTAACTGAGGAAGATGTTCAAAAATTTAAAAGTCAGTACGAAAGCCGCACCATCAACAGGCTCTCAAGTGTATCTGGCAAAGTGAGTCAGTTGGCTGCCTACGAAACGTACCTGGGTAACCCAAATATGATTGGAAAAGAATTGAAGATGTACCAGGCAGTTACCAAAGAAGATGTAATGCGTGTGTACAACACCTATATCAAAAATAAAAAACGCCTGCTGGTAAGTGCCTTGCCCAAGGGGAAAGAAGATTTAAAAGCTGCCGCAGATAATTATGTGGTGAGCGAAGCGGGGTATCAACAACCAGATTATGGCTATGCAGGGTTAAAATATACCAAGGCTACTGATAACTTTAACCGCAAAGTTATACCTGTACAAGGTCCGAACCCCGTGGTGAAAGTGCCATCCTTTTGGAAGAAAACATTGGGTAATGGTATTAAAGTAATTGGTACAAAAAATACAGAGATTCCCACTGCTACTATCAATATTTATTTAAAGGGAGGACAGCTAACAGAAGGGGCAGACCTTTCCAAGGCGGGCCTTTCCAGTCTCTTTGCAAACATGATGAACGAGGATACCAAAAAGTATACGAGTGAAGAATTTAGCCAGGAACTGGATAAATTGGGTAGCAATGTAAGTGTGGGTAGCAGCAACGAAGCCATTGTGTTTTCCGTGCAGACGCTCACAAAAAATCTGGATAAAACTATGGAACTGCTACAGGAACGTATGTTTAATCCTGTGTTCAACGAAGATGATTTTGCCCGTATTAAAAAACAGCGTACAGAAGCCATCAACAATGGCAGAACATCTGCCGCAAATGTGGCCAACAATGTATTTGATGCTATCAATTATGGTAAACAAACTGTGTTCGGAATGCCGCAGGAAGGCACCGTGGCTTCCATTGCCAAAATTTCCTTAGAGGATATTCAGCGTTACTATGCCAAAAATATTGGGGCTGCCGAAGCAATTGTGGTAGTAGTTGGAGATATCAACGAAGGAGATATTTTACCACGTTTACAGTTCCTAAATAAGTTGCCCGACAACAAAGTAAACTTCCCTTCCCTTGCCGCAGCGCCAGCTGTTGAGAAAACAAAAATTTACCTGGTAGATATTCCGAACGCAGCGCAGACTGAGTTTAGGGTAGGTAAAGTAACAAGTTTAAAATACGATGCTACCGGCGAATATTATAAAGCTGGTTTAACCAATTATAACCTGGGCGCTTCTTTCAACAGTAGGCTCAACATAAATCTGCGGGAAGATAAAGGCTGGACTTATGGTGCCCGCAGCGGGTTTGCAGGCGACAAGTACACCGGTACTTTTACCTTTAGCAGCGGCATACGTGCAGATGCTACAGACAGTGCATTAAAAGAAGTGATTCGTGAAGTGAAAAATTTCAGGGAGAATGGTATCACTACTGACGAAATAAAATTTATGCAAAGTTCCATTGGCCAGGCAGATGCACGCAACTATGAAACCGGCGCTCAAAAAGCCGCTTTCATCGGCAGAATGATACAGTACGATTTGCTTGCAGATTATGTTAAAAAACAAAGCGACATTCTACAAACCATCAGCAAAGCGGAAATGGATGGTATTGCACAAAAATATCTTGACATAGATAAGATGAATATCCTGTTGGTAGGCGATAAGAAAAAAATATTGCCCGGTCTGCAAACAATGGGTTATGAAATTATTGAGTTGGATGCAGATGCCAATGTGGTTAAATAGTTTTAAAAATTTAAGCACAAAAAAGCGGCTCAATCAGAGCCGCTTTTTTTATAACCTATCTTCTTCTAAGAGTCGCATACGATAAGCGTTCATAGCAGTGTGAGCCAGCTTTTGGAGTAGCCTGTAATTTACCACGAGTCCCACTGCAGCACCAATAATCGGAATCATTTGAGCCAGTTTGGCCAGGTCAATATAATCCCGGTATTCCTGCTGAAAACTTCGCCATTCAAATTGATTAATGTCATCCGGCAATTTTTCTACTTTTGTTTTCTTCCAATCTGTCATTTGGAGGTATACATTTTTCCGGTGTTCGTGGCTGCTAAAGGCTAGTTGAAAAATGTGCAGTAAAAAGATCCGTTCTTTATAATCAGATACGTCGAATCCATAACGGCTGGCGATGTCGAACAACATTTTTATCTTAATGCCTATCAGCAGGGGAAAATCTGCAAAAGACATCAGGATACCGCCGGCCCCGGTTATGCCGCCTTCGGCAGCTGCAGTTTTTTTATAAGTGTCAATGCTTTCCAGCATCACCGCTTCTGTAAGCTCCAACGATTTTATTTCCTGCGGTTTGGCTGTGACTACGCCCGCACCAAACAACACGCCTTTGATCATTTGTTTGATGGTAGCAGTAATGGCGCTGTGTACTTTTTCGGGAACAAGTTTATTAATCCTGGTCTGTAATTTTTTGGTCAAATTGTTGAATATGGAGGGGCTTCGCTGCATTTGTCTTTGCCAAAGCACCAATTCCTTTCTCACTTTTTCGTTGTAGTAATTCATGTTATTTTTTTACAGCTGTACGGATGTCTCTTTGAGGAAAATATTTAGCATTTTATTTTTTGAAAGAATTTTTCAAAACTAATTTTAACGTTTTGCCGTACATCCCTACGAACTAAACAAAACTACAATGAAAATTTTTTCTCTTAAATCGATGGCGTCGGTAATGGCCCTGAGCGGTATATTATTCCTATCTGGCTGCAGCAAAGACGATGATAAGGTGATCGTACCAGTAGTTAAACCGGATATCGTTTTTTACGGTCTCACTGCATCCAGCCAACTCGTTACCTACAATGCAAATGCATCGCAAACGGTAATCTCTACAAAGGCGATAACCGGCCTGCAGCCTGCAGAGACTTTACTGGCAATAGATTTCAGGCCTGCAACGGGCCAACTTTATGGCCTTGGCAGCAGCAGCCGGTTATATTTTATTAACCTGGAAAGCGGTTTAGCAACTGCTTTAGGAACTGCACCCTTTACCCCAGCCATTTCCGGTGCAGTTGCTGGTTTTGATTTCAATCCTACAGTAGACAGACTACGTTTAGTGACCAACACCGGCCAAAATTTAAGGCTAAATCCTGAAACTGGGGGAGTGGTGGCAACAGATGGGGCATTGAACCCTGGCTCACCTGCTATAGCGGGTGCAGCATATACCAATAGTTTCGCTGGAGCCGCTACCACGGTTTTGTTCGACCTCGACCTGGCTTCTGGTAAATTAGTAAAACAAGATCCTCCTAATGCCGGAACCCTGGCAGAAGTGGGCAACCTCGGCGT
This sequence comes from Chitinophagaceae bacterium, assembly GCA_031425715.1. Lineage (GTDB taxonomy): Bacteria > Bacteroidota > Bacteroidia > Chitinophagales > Chitinophagaceae > Ferruginibacter. The sequence goes on from JANPJW010000320.1 coordinate 9,171, forward strand.
GATGGCCACTGGCGAGGCTGGGTTTGACATCTCTGCAGACAATACTGTTGCACTGGCAGCCCTTACCGTTGGCGGTGCCAATGGTTTATACCAGGTAGACCTTATGACGGGTAAGGCCGCCTCCCTTGGGAACCTTTCTACTGCGCTTATTGGGTTGGCCATTCCCACAAAACCTGTAGCCTACGCTACAGACGAAATGAATAACCTGCTCATTTTTAACTTCACCGCTCCAGGTACGCCCGTTAGCAAACCCATCACCGGTTTGGCAGCAGGAGAGTCTGTACTTGGTATTGATATGCGTCCTGCTACCGGGCAACTGTATGCCCTCGGAAGCAGCAGTATCATTTACAGCATAAATATGAGCAGTGGTGCAGCCGCGGCTGTGGGAACAAATTTTACCACGATTCTCTCAGGAACAAGCTTTGGTTTCGACTTTAACCCTACGGTAGACAGAATTAGAGTAGTAAGCAATACCGGGCAGAATTTAAGATTAAACCCGATTGTTGGTGGTATTGCTGCAGTAGATGCTCCACTAAACCCTGGCTCCCCGGCTGTGAGTGGGGCTGCCTATACCAATAATTTCGCTGGGGCTACAACCACTGTTTTGTTTGATATAGATGTAGCTACCGACAAATTGTATTCACAAAATCCCCCAAACAATGGTCTTCTCAACGAGATTGGTGCGCTCGGGGTGGACGTTCAGGCAAACAATGGTTTTGATATTGGAGGCGCCAGCGGAAAAGCGTATGCCCTTTTTACAGTGGGCAGCTCAACAAAACTTTATAGCATTAACATTTCTACCGGCGCAGCAACGGCAATTGCAGATTTTCCTTCGGCAGCCAAATCATTGGCTATCGGTTTGGGCTTTTAATCAAGCAACGGTTCCTTCAATAAACTTCCCTCTCTCAGGGAAGTTTATTGTTTGCATACAAGCGGGTGTTTGCTTCATGCCTGGGTAACAAGCTACGGGTTGAATACTTTTGTGAGCTGCCAATGAATTTTATCTTGTAAACGGCCTGATAATTACAAAATTTTATACTACTTTTGCACCCACTTATAAAAGAAATTAAAACAACCGTTTTAAAAAAAAACAGAGAAATGCATTTAACAACAGAAAAAAAAGCAACAATTTTTGCAAATTTTGGCGGCAAAGCTTCCAACACTGGTTCTATCGAAGGCCAGGTAGCCCTATTAACTGAAAGAATCAACCACATTTCTAACCATTTAAAAACCAATAGAAAAGATTTTTCTTCTCAGAGAGGTTTGATGATGATGGTAGGTCAGCGTAAGCGTTTATTAACTTACCTCAGCAAGCACAATCTTAGTGGTTACAGAGCTTTGATCGAGAAACTAGGTCTCCGTAAATAATCATATTTTATATGTAATTCCGAATTATTCCCAACAGTTTTTGCCGTTGGGAATTATTCGTTATACATACTTACTTTAATCGATTGCAGGTTTTCCTGTAAAATAAACTCAATTAAATGTCATTACTACAACCAAAATCAGTAACATTCGATATAGGTGGCGGCCGTATGGTAACCATCGAAACCGGCAAAATGGCCCGCCAGGCAGACGGCGCCGTGACCGTACGCCAAGGCAATTGTATTTTATTAGCAACCGTTGTTGCCAATAAAGAGCCAAAACCAGGACAGGGCTTTTTCCCACTATCCGTAGACTACCAGGAAAAATTTGGTTCTGCAGGTCGTATCCCGGGATCCTTTTTTAAAAGAGAAGCACGTCTAAATGATTACGAAATTCTTACCTCAAGATTAATAGACAGGGCTTTGAGGCCGCTGTTTCCCGAAGATTACCTCTGTGAAGTACAGGTGTTGGTGTCACTCATTTCGTCTGATGATGAAGTAATGCCAGATTCACTCGCTTGCCTTGCCGCATCTGCTGCATTGGCTGTTTCAGATATTCCCATCCAGGAAATTATTTCTGAAGTTCGTGTAGGAAGAATCAACGGCGAACTGATCATCAATCCAACCCGTACTCAACTGGCCACATCTGATTATGAATTTCTTATAGCCGCAACGGATAAGAATATCATGATGGTAGAAGGCGAAAGCAATGAGTGCCAGGAAGAAGACCTTATCAAGGCGATTGAAGTAGGACACGAAGCAATTAAAATTCAGGTTAAGGCGCAGGAAGATTTGCGTGCATTGGTAGGCGTTACTACCAAAAGGGAATACACAAAGCCTTACCGCAATGAAGAGCTGAACGCTAAGATCACAGAATTTGCCAAAGATAAAATGTATGCTATTTCTGCTGCAGGCACCGCTAAGCATGAAAGAAGCGACGCCTACAAAGCTTTACACAAAGAGGTAGTAGAGTTTTTAGGAACAGAGTTACCAGAGGAAGACAAAGCATTGATTGGCCATTATACCGGCGAACTACAATATTATGTGGTGAGAGATATGATCTTAAATGATCGCAGGCGTTTAGACGGTCGTACTACAGATGAGATTCGTCAATTGGAAATGGAAGTTGATAATTTGCCAACACCACATGGCTCTGCATTATTCACAAGAGGCGAAACGCAATCGCTAACCACGGTAACTTTAGGTACTCCTTTAGATGAGTTGTTAGTGGAGAGCGCCAACAAATCGGAATATTCCAACTTCTTTTTGCATTATAACTTCCCACCTTTTTCTACCGGTGAGGTAAAAATGATGCGTGGGGTAGGCCGCAGAGAAGTAGGGCATGGTAACCTTGCAATGCGTTCTTTAAAAAAGATGATGCCGGGAAGCGAGTATCCTTACACCGTTAGGGTGGTAAGTGATATCCTGGAAAGTAACGGTTCTTCATCTATGGCAACTGTTTGTGCCGGTTCACTGGCATTGATGGATGCAGGCGTTCCACTGAAAAAAGCAGTGAGTGGTGTTGCCATGGGCTTGATCAAAAAAGAAGATCAGTTTGCAATATTAACCGATATCCTCGGCGACGAAGATCACCTGGGTGATATGGATTTCAAAGTAACCGGTACCGTTGATGGTATTTGTGGTGTGCAAATGGACATTAAAGTAGATGGCCTTAGCATGGAAATCATGATGGCTGCATTGGAACAGGCTCGTAAAGGTCGCCTGCATATTTTAAGTGCAATGGAGAATTGCATTTCTGCCGCAAGAGCCGAGGTTAAACCCCATGCTCCAAGAATGGTGAAGATTATTATAGATAAAGAATTTATTGGTGCAGTGATCGGGCCAGGTGGTAAAGTTATTCAGGAAATTCAGCGAGAAACAGGCGCAACTGTCAATATTGAAGAAGTAAATAACCAGGGTGAAGTAAGTGTTTTCTCCAAAGAAAAAGCCGGACTGGATAAGGCGGTTGCCTGGATCAATGGATTGGTGGCTGCTCCTGTGGTAGGTGATACTTATGAGGGAACTGTAAAGAGCATCAAAGAATTTGGTGCCTTTGTAGAATTCCTTCCTAAGAAAGAAGGTTTGTTGCACATCAGTGAAATAAGCTGGAAGCGCCTGGAAACTATGAATGGCATCTTTAAAGAAGGTGATAAAGTGAAAGTGAAATTGTTGGATGTTGATGCCAAGACCGGTAAGTTTAAATTGAGCAGAAAAGCACTGATGCCAAAACCTGAAGCAGGTCAATAAAATTTAAGTTTTAAAATTATCAATAACTGAAAGCTGCCTTCAAAAAAAGGCAGCTTTTTTTCTAAATAGAAATTAATGGAACAGTTTATATCGGTAGCGTTTCGGGCAGATGAAGCCACCAGCTCTATGATAACCGCTATGCTGATGGATGCCGGCTTTGAAGGTGTAGAAGAGTTGGAGACGCAAACCATTGTAACCATACCGGAGTTACTTTTTTCGGCAGCAGCAGTGAATGCCATCTTTGCAAAATTTGCTGTAGACTATACCCAGGAGACAGTGGAACAACAAAATTGGAATGCCCAGTGGGAGAGCAGCTTCGAACCGGTTAGGGTAGAGAATTTCGCAGCCATCCGGGCATCCTTTCATCCACCGGTAAAAGATGTAACCCATGAAATTGTGATTACCCCAAAGATGAGCTTCGGTACCGGTCATCATGCCACCACCTACCTTATGATGCAGGAAATGAGCCGACTCGATTTTACGCAGAAAGTCGTTATCGATTTTGGTACTGGCACCGGCGTGCTCGCCATTCTTGCCGAAAAGCTGGGAGCCAAAGAGGTGATTGCAATAGACAACGATGAGTGGAGTATTAGCAACGCCATAGAAAATCTCGCTGCTAATGACTGTCACAACATAATCTTGAAAAAGGGAGAGGAGATGCTTCAAAAACAAGTAGACGTTGTGCTTGCAAATATTAACCTGAATGTAATTATCTCAAACATACAGGCAATCAAAAATTCTTGCACTGCTTCAACCATGGTTTTGTTAAGTGGTTTATTGTTGCAAGATGAACCGGCTATCCAAAGTATATTGATCGCAAACAGCTTTGTTGTTCTTAAAGTTGTTGAAAAAAATAATTGGTTAGCCGTTCTTACAAGGCTTGTATAAGAGATAGTTTGTATATCAAATTTACCAATACGGTTGGGCCTTTTTCCCTATTTTTGTTATCCACTCAAGAACACAAATGAAAGAAGTAATACTCATAGCGTGTGCATATTTAATTGGATCCATTCCTACGGCTTTAATCATCAGCAGGCGATTTTTTGATATTGACATTCGGGATTATGGAAGCGGCAACATGGGTGCCACCAATACTTTTAGGGTACTGGGGTCCAAGTATGGTACCATTGTAATGGTGGTAGATATTGTGAAGGGCGTAATAGCTGCATCCCTTTACGAACTCCTTCCTTTCTATGGAGGTAACGAACTACAACGCACTAATTTTATAATAGCGCTTGGTATGGCCTCCGTAATAGGGCACATTTTCCCCATCTTCGCAAACTTCAAAGGCGGCAAGGGCGTGGCCACCTTATTTGGAATGGTGCTGGCACTGCAGCCGGTGGTGGCATTGAGTTGTGTGGGGGTTTTCTTGTTTGTTTTATACTTAACCCGTTATGTTTCCCTTAGTTCAATTTTAGCTGCAGTTATGTTGCCCATCTCTGTGTTATGGATTTGGAACGAACATGAAGTATTATACCGTGCCTTTACACTACTTGTAGCACTGATGGTTGTATTTACCCATCAAAAAAATATTGGTCGGCTTCTGCGTGGTGTAGAGAGTCGGATCCCTATTCTCAAACACAGGGACAGAAGGAAAAACCGTCGCAGGGGCGAGGACTAATTTTACACAAAGTCTTTTAGGAGTTTTTGGTATGGCAATTGTTTATTTAGGTATCAACTAATAAACTTACCTACCATGAACAGATTACTATTTTTACTTTTAGCTATTCCCTTAGCCCAGTCCTGCAGTACCAATGCAGTTACCGGTCGGAAGCAATTGCAGTTATTCCCCGAGTCAACTTTACAGGCAGAAGCCGTTTCTCAGTATCAATCTTTTCTCAGTCAAAACAAAGTTGTTAGTCAGAACAACAGCCGCGATGCTGAAATGGTACGGCGTGTTGGAGGAAGGATTGCCAATGCCATTACCAGTTATTATAAAACAAGACCGAACCCGGTTGATCTTAGCGGATACAAATGGGAATTTAACCTCGTAGAAAATAAAGACGTCAATGCCTGGTGCATGCCCGGTGGCAAAGTGGTGGTGTACTCAGGTTTGTTGCCGGTTACCCAGAATGAAGCAGCCCTGGCGGTAGTGTTAGCTCATGAAATAACACACGCTATTGCCCAACATGGAAATGAACGAATGAGCCAGGTAGCCCTTGCGCAGGGCCTTCAGGTTGCAGGTAATATTTTTACCCAAAATAAAGGGCAGGCAAATTCAATATTTAACAATGTTTTTGGCCCGGCTGCCTCTGTAGGGGTATTACTTCCCAACTCCCGTAAACAGGAGTACGAGGCCGACCGGTTTGGATTGATTTTTACCGCCATGGCAGGATACAATCCTCGTGAAGCGATACCTTTCTGGGAAAGAATGGCCGCAGCCGGGGATGGCAATAAACCTCCGACACTGCTTTCTTCGCACCCGGCAGATCAGGATAGGATTGCACAATTGCAAAAATATATGCCGGAAGCGCTTAAATATTATAAGCCGATTCGAAAATAAACCCATCCCCCCTTGAAAATGTTTAAAACTCTGCAATTTTGCAGAGTTTTTTATTTAAAAGTATTCTAAAGCCCTTAAAATATTGTAAATTTGCAGCCTGTCCAGCGCTATCCATAGGTTGCATATTGGTTAACCCTTTTATGTTTTCCCTCATCGGCAGGTCCCCTCAACAATTTTAAACGCTTAAGTTATCATTATGGCATTAGAAACTATGTTCGAAAAATTGCAGCTCACCAACGAAAAACATCTCCTGATACAAGGCCTGCCATCTACTATAGAAAAGCAGTTTGCAAAGGTAAACTTTTGTAAAAGTGTTACTCCTCTTTTAAGGTCAAGGCGTATAGATTTTGCCCTGGTGTTTGCTGTAAGTAGAAAACAGCTGACCGACATAGTTGACGACGTTGCTCCTGCACTTCAAGAAGAAGCAAAATTTTGGGTAGCGTATCCTAAACTTTCGGCTAAAATTGCAAGCGATTTATGCAGGGATGTAAACTGGGATATGATTACCCACCATGGATACGAGCCTGAATGCTGTGTTGTTTTGGACAATGTATGGCATGCTTTGAAATTTAAAAAAGTAGCCCTGCAGCCCAAACTGCCCGCCCGCAGCACAAGGCGCACAGCAATAGCAGCCGAATTATAAAATCATTTGAATATTACGGTTCCAAGTTGTCGGGTCAGTTCTATCTCCAGTTTTTTTAACATCTGGTGGGTTACTACAAATGACATCTGTTCTTCGGAACTTGCAGCCTGCTGCATTTCAAGCTGGTTTTCGTGTATCATTTTCTTAAGCTTCCGCAGTTTTAAATAATTGAGGCTTGAAAAAACTTCTTCCTTAAAGAGCTCTTCCCGGGTAGGGATGTGCCCTTCGTATTTAGTTTTCCATTTCTCACTTAGTTCCGTGTCTGAATGCATCAGGCCTATTACCAGGTCGCTTAGTTCCCTGTCTTCGTAGTAGAGGAAATTTTTATCCGTGGGCTTCAGGTCCTCGTAGTACCACTTCCTATAAAGGGTAAGTATTGTTGCCAGTTGCCGGTTCTCCAGGTGGCTTTCCAGCTCGCTGGAATCAATTTCGCCAAAAAGATATTCTGCCACAGTCATGCTTTCATGCCATGGGTTGTTACCAAATTCCAACAAATTCCTTATCAGCGCTCTTTCGTTTTGCTCCTCCCTGTTAAAAAGCAATTCGCTGCTTTCTTCCCCTCCCGCTTGCGCAGGTTCCGGAACTGCGGATGGAGTCGTAGAAACGTTGAAATTCCTGTTTTCCTCTTTAGTAATTCTATCCCGCAAAAATTTGTTCACGAGTGCATTTAGCCCCGTTTCTTCGATCTTCAGGATTTCCGAAACCTGCTTAATGTAATCCTGCCTGCGGGTAAAATCTTCTGCCCGATTTATTTTAGCAATGGTTTCTGCCAGTTGATTTACGACGGCAGATTTTTTTGCACTGTCGTTGCCCGCTTCTTTAAGTGCTGTTTCCAGTTGAAAAAGAATAAAGTCTTTTTTATTCTTACCGACAAATTCTCTAAAAGCTTCTGCGCCTATTTTATTTACGTAACTGTCGGGGTCCTCTCCATCTGGTATGAGCACCAGCTTCACGTTTAGCCTTTCCTCCAGGGCAAGATCCAAACCACGCAAGGCTGCTTTGATTCCTGCGCCGTCGCCGTCGTAAATGATGGTTAGGTTGTTACAATATTTTTTTACAAGGCGAAGCTGGTCAGTGGTAAGAGAGGTTCCACCACTGGCTACCACATTTTCTACGCCTGCCTGGTGTAAACTCACTACATCGGTATAACCTTCTACCAGCAGGCATTCATCTGCTTTGTCTATGGCCATGCGGGCAAAATAAGACCCGTAGAGGATCTTACTCTTTATGTATATTTCATTTTCTGGAGTGTTGATGTACTTAGGGGCCTTATCATTTTTTTTGATAATGCGGGCCCCAAAGCCAGCAATTTTCCCCGTGGGGTTGTGAATGGGAAAGATGATCCGCCCACGATAATTGTCTTGAAATCTGTCGTCCCTGTTATTTACCAGGCCAGACTTTACCAAAAGCTCAGTGCTGTACTGCGCAGCAATTGCAGCAGCTGTAAAGGCATCTCTGGCTTCGGGGTTGTAGCCAAGTTGAAATTTTTTGATGACATCGCCACGAAAGCCCCTCTCTTTTAAATAGCTCAAAGCAACATCCTGGCCCTCGTCAGTATTTTGCAAAGCATCGCTAAAAAACTGCTTTGCAAAATTATTGATGATGTACAGGCTTTCGGAAGTTTGTTGCTGCAATTTTACTTCGGGACTGGCAGCTGTTTCTTCAATTTCTATGTTGTATTTATTAGCCAGCCATCGTAAAGCCTCTACATAGCTATATTTTTCCAACTCCATGATGAAACCGATACTATTACCACTTTTTCCGCAACCAAAACACTTGTATATTTCCTTGGTAGGAGACACTGTAAAAGAAGGAGACTTTTCGTTGTGAAACGGGCACAGCCCCAGGTAATTTGCACCTCGCTTTTTAAGTTTAACGTAAGCGCCCACAACGTCCAGAATGTCTACCTGGCTTTGTATTTTCTGTATGGTTTCCTGGCTGATCAATTGTGTGAAATATGGACAAAACTAAGAACAATTGTGCACTGTTAACTATATAAGAAATTTGAAAGTATGTTTTAAGCTTTGCGTAAATTACATCCATATTTCACCTGAAAATTATAAACAAACATCTTTAACCACTTTTAATTAAATGATAAACATGAAGCAAATTTCTATTGCCTGCCTGCTATTTTTTTACAGTATCAATAGTATTGGGCAGAGCCTTGACGACATTAACAACATGATGGGGAAACAACAATTTAGAGAAGCAAAAACAGGTATTGATAAATTTCTGTCTGATCCAAAAAACAGCAGCAAGCCAGATGCCTGGTACTACAAGGGGCGGGTGTATAATTCCCTTTCTTATGATAAGGCGACTCCCCGGGAAGAGGCTTACAGCCTGAAAATGGATGCCCTGGCTGCCTTTAAAAAAACTTCTGAGTTGGATAATAAAGATTTAAGATTAAAAGTAGAGGGCTACAAGTCTTACCTCGATATTTATTATGCGCTGTTTGACCTTGGCGCTAATTTTTACAATGAGAAAGCCTTTGATAAAGCTTACAATGCCTTTAGAAGTGCATTGGATGTCAAAAATTTTATTCTTGCCAAAAAATATGACTTTCCAGATGCTAAGTTATATCCGCTGGACACGGCCCTGGTGCTGAATACGGCTATATCCGCCATGCAGTCTAAAAATGATTCCGGAACGATTGCTTATTACAGGCAATTAACAGATGCCAATGTTGCCGGGGACACTTACAGAGATGTTTATGAGTACCTGGCTGACTTCTACATGAAAAAAGACGACATGGCCAACTTCCAGGCTATCATTGACAAGGGTAAGAAATTATATCCGGCGAGTGAGTTTTGGGTAAGCCTTGAATTGGAGAGCATGCGCAAAAATGTAGACCAGGCACAGTTGTTTGCCAAATACGAAGAATTAATTGCGCAGAATCCAACTAATTACGTGGTGCCTTTTAACTATTCTATTGAGCTGTTCAACAGTATTTATGGAAAGGATGCTAAGTCCGCAGATGATAAAGCTGCCAAAGAAAAATTGACTGCTACTTTAAAAAAGGCAATTGCTAATGACAAGGGTAAGGATGCAACCGTTCTAATGACTAAACATTTGTATAACCTTAGCTCAGACATGAGTGTGGCTGCCAGCTTGGTAAAGGGTACCAAACCAGAGGATGTAAAAAAGAGGGCAGATATGGTAGCCAAAACAGTCGTTCAGATGGATGAATTCCTTGAATATGCTAAAATTGGTGTGGCCTACTATGAGTCTTTGCCCTCCTTAAAACCTGTGCAAAGAGCTACCTACCAGGAGCTGCTTACGAACATGAGCGAAATTTACAATTATAAAAAAGATCCAAAGAGTGCTGCTGAAATAGATAAAAAGAAATCGGCGCTTTAAAAGCAGATTTTAATAGTAAAAAAAAATGGTTGCATGAACTGCAACCATTTTTTTTATGTCTTATCCGCTTCCATTATTAATCACCTCGTCTTATCTGGATTTGACCAGCCTGGCCGCCGCCGCCCATCATGTTCCGCATTTCTTTCATAGGTTTTACGTCAAAATCTTTTGGAATTTCAAAATCCTTATCTGCAATTTCTTTAGCAAAATCTATTTTGGTAACAGTTACCACCATAGTGCGGTTCCTACGCATTTTGGTTTCGTATCCCATCACAAAACCGTCAATCTTATCCATATTGTTATTAGCGGCTGCTGGGCCACCCATCATAGCCATACTAAAACCTCCTCCCACTGAGCTCACGTTTTGTACTTTAAACTCTGGTGTATACCACACGATGGCTGTATCTTTTACCAGGCCTAAAAGGCGGGTGGTAATAAGGTAAGCCTTCTTACAATTATAGCCGGCTATTTTTTTACTATCTTCTGTATAGACGACATCTACTACCGGCGGTGTGGGTGCAGGTCTGTTGGCAACGGCAGAATCTTTAGATCTTGCCTGCATCATGCTGTCCATAGACTTTCTTAAACCCGCCTGCTCTTCATCTGTTACATAAAAACCAGTTTTGTTACCCATCATTTCTATCAGGGTAGTGGTAAGCTTACTCTGATTGTTGCGGATGATGGTGCTGCGCCCCATATCAGATTTGATCACTGTTTTTACCATGTCGTTCTTTACTTGCGTAACGGACTTTGTTTCGCCGTCACCAAAGTTTCTAAACATAGCTGCACCACCGCCGCCGCCGCCTTGCGTCTGAAGGGTTGTTACATCTTCTTGTTCGGGAGCAATTACATTAGTGGTTGTAGAGATGGTAGCCTGGCTTATTATTTTTGGTTGTGCCATTGCACTTAAAGAACCAAGCAAGATTGCCGAAAGCAATATTTGTTTCATGTATATATTTTTAGGAGCCAAAAATAACGGCTTTAGTTTAAAGGTCTCTGCATTCATCCTTATTGTAATAGATTTAACAGGTCACTGCTTCATCTTTTCTGCAGCTTGCATGTGCCAGGCCAGTTCAGCTAAAAAAACGGCTGCCCGTTTATCGGTGCCAGCTTTATCGGCCGGTTGCCCGTTTTCGTCAAAGGCAGTGGCCACCATTGCCACGGGAAACATTGCCGGCACCACATGAGCACCTATTTTCCATAGTACAAATTGCAAGGAAGTAATTACATTCATTCCCGCAAAGGCGCCAGCCGACACGGTGGATAGCCCAATGGGTTTACGCTTCCATTCCTCGTACAAAACATCTATTGCATTTTTTAAACTCGCCGGGTAGCCCCCGTTGTATTCCGGTGTTACCAGCACAATCCCATCCGCAGCTTTAATTTTTTGCGCAAATTCCAGCAAGTTCTCCGGGGGGGGTCTTTAGCAACTTCAGGCGTTCCTCAAATAATGGAAACTGGTATGCATCCAGGTCTATCAGTTCTGCATCGCCCAGTTTGTGTTCCTGTATATATTGCATAAAATACAGTGCTACACGATCGCTTTTTTTACCAGTGCGAATGCTGGAAGAAAGTACCATTATTTTTTTCATACCTTAATTTTAATTTCCTCAAAGATAGCTTCTAAGCAGCCCTTTGCAGTTGTATTTCACAACTGATGAGTACATCATCTGCAAGTAGTACACCACCGGCTTCCAGCGTTGTGTTCCAGTTAAGGCCCCAGTCTTTTCTATTTACTTTTCCATTGATGGTAAAGCCTGCCTTTTCATTTCCCCACGGGTCTTTTACAACCCCGCCAAATTCAACATCTAATTTTATTTTTTTCGAAATGCCCTTGATGGTCAGTTCACCCCACAATTGATAACTGCCATCATTATCTACGCTCTCATATGTATTTGCCCTAAAAGTAATTTGCGGAAATTGCAGCACGTCAAAAAAATCCTCGCTTTTTAAATGTTTGTCCCTGTCGGCGCTGCCGGTGCTTACAGATGCTACGTTCACCCAACAATCAACTTCTGCAGTCATAAAATCATCACCGGTGGTAACGATATTTGCATCAAATTCTGTAAAAATTCCCTTTACATTGGTGATCATCAGGTGCCTGATTTTAAAAGATATTTCGCTGTGAACGGCATCAATGACCCATTTTTCTTGCTGCATACAAATAGTTTTAATTCATGATAAAATCTTTAAATGAACAGATATTAAAGATAAATCTATACCGTCAGATAAGCTTAAAAAGATTGACGCTCCTTTAGTTTATACTGGCTGGAAAAATTTGTAGAGTGGTAATCTCCCGGGTGTGAAGTAAAAGATTGGCACCGGATTTTAAATTCTTTTGAAGTAGGACAAAAGCCTGTTTCTGTCTTAAACACGCATGTGAATTAAACCTTATACCTGCTTATCTACTTTTTCTTAACAGTGCGTTTATATCAGTCATTTTCTTGTAGGTTTGCCGTCTTACCAAAAAATAGGAAAACAGTGCGTTTAAAGAGTTTAGAAATTAAGGGATTCAAGAGTTTTGCCGATAAAACGGTCCTCAATTTTGATGAAGGCATCACTGGTGTGATAGGGCCCAATGGGTGCGGAAAGAGCAACATTATTGACAGTATTCGCTGGGTTATTGGCGAACATAAGATAAGCAACCTCCGAAGCGAAAACCTGGAGAGCCTGGTATTTAACGGCAGTAAAACACGCAGTGCAAGCGGCCTTGCAGAAGTGAGCCTCACTTTTGAAAATACCAAAAACTTATTACCTACCGAATTTAACACAGTAACGGTTACCCGTAAATATTACAAGAGTGGAGAAAGTGAATACCGCCTCAATGATGTGGCCTGCCGCTTAAAGGATATTCACAACCTTTTTATGGATACCGGTGTGAGCACGGATAGCTATGCCATCATTGAGTTGGGCATGGTAGACGATATCATCAAGGATAAAGAAAACAGTCGCCGCAAAATGCTGGAACAGGCTGCTGGCATTACCATTTACAAAACCAGGAAAAAAGAAGCCAAGCTTAAATTGGATGCTACGGAGCAGGACCTTGCCCGCATAGAAGATTTGTTGTTTGAAATAAATAACCAGTTAAAGAGTTTAGAGAGCCAGGCAAAAAAAGCAGAGAAATATTTTGAAATAAAAAAAGACTACAAAGAAGTTAGTATAGAATTAGCCAAGGCAGCACTGGAAGGTTTTAACGTAACCTACAAAGACCTTAATGAACAACAGCAGCAGGAGGTAGACAAACGCATAGAACTGGAAGCAGCTATTGCCACGGAAGAGGCAGGCCTGGAGCATGAGAAACTTGCTTTTGTAGAAAAGGAAAAAGCCTTGCAACAAATGCAGCACGCCTACAACGAGATGCTGGATAAGGTGCGTAATAAAGAAAATGAAAAGAACCTGGGTAGCCAGCGCTTACTCCATCTTAAAGAAAGAAAAGCAGGGCTGGATGAGTTTTTGCAAAAATCGGAAGGACAAATGAAAGGCCTGGAAGAAAGCATCGGCTTTACCGGCACACAAATAAAAGACGAAGAGGCAAAGCTGGAAGAACTGGAAGACAAACTGCAGGATTTGAAAGATGCCGTGGAAGATAAGCGACGGGTGTTTGACGACAAACGCAGCAGCATAGATGTATTACGTAAAGAAAACCAGGCTATACAGCGCAACCAGTTTGATGCAGAAAAGAAAGTAGCCATTGCGGATACTTCTATACAAAACCTGCAGCGCACCATAGCGCAGGTGCAGGAAGAGAAGAGCCAACGCCAGGCACAGCTGAAGCAACTGGAAGCCGAGCAAAAGGAAAAAGAAGCGGAACTCGAACTTAAAAAAACTGATTTGCAACAATTGCAGGATCAGCACGAGTTTACCAAAGAGCAGATTTTGCAAACGCAGAATATGATGGAAGGGCTGCGCAACAGCCTTGCCGAAGAGAGCCGTAAACTGGATGCCAAAAAGAACGAACACGATCTCTTGAAAAGTCTCGTGGACTCTATGGAAGGTTACCCCGAGAGTGTAAAATTTTTGCACAACAACAAAGGCTGGAA
>JANPJW010000321.1:0-3101 GCA_031425715.1 Chitinophagaceae bacterium
AGGGAGGGAGAGCTTCAGGTAGGTTGATTATTATTTGCTGCAAGCTCCCCCTCTTTTATCTGCGCTATCTGCGGGCAATTCTCAAGCGGCGGGTTTGGCACCCAGCATCAGCAATTCATTAACCTGTATTTCGGTAATGTATTTTTTGTTGCCCTCTTTATCGGTGTAATTCCGATTTACCAATTTGCCTTCAATGCATACTTCCGTTCCTTTTACTAAAAACTTTTCGGCTATCTCTGCCACGGAACCCCAGGCAATTAAATTATGCCATTGTGTTTCGGTAACCTTTTCGCCCTTGGCATTTCGGTAGGTTTCGTTGGTGGCTACAGAAAATCGAACTAGCTTTTTGCCGCGTTCTGTGTTGCGTACTTCCGGGGCGTTTCCCAAATTGCCAATCAGTTGAACTTTGTTTTTTAATGCGAACATAGCTGTAAATTTTGTGCTCTTCCTTTATTGGGTTGAGCGGTTTAAAAATTGATTTTTTGTTATCTGCTGCTGAAACTCGTTATCGTTCATCAACAACACAAAGATGCAATGGCCGGAAAGCCATAGTCGTACATTAATCATTTATAGTTGTATGTATCCGTTTGTAAACGCTTGTAATTGTAAAATAGGAGTTGTAACTTTTGTTCACAAACCAATGCCAGCGCATATGACAACAACTTCAGAACCTAAACTTTGCCTCACTTGCGAAAAGCCCCTGAAAGGGCGGACAGACAAAAAATTTTGTGACGATTACTGTCGAAATAATTACAACAATCAATTAAAGGCAGGCACCATCAACATGGTGCGCAACATCAACAACGCCTTGGGTAAGAACCGTCGAATTTTAGAAGCCACATTTGCTGACGGGGAGGAGATGGCTAAAATTACCCAGGAAAAACTGTTGCAAAAAGGATTTCAGTTTAAATACATCACCCACCTTTACACAAACAAAAAAGGCAATACCTATTTTTTTTGTTATGATATTGGATATCTGCCGCTGGAAAATAACTGGTATTTGGTGGTTAAACGAAAAGAGGAGTGAGTTTAGCCCTATAAATCAAACTATCAGCCCGTAAAAATCGTTTATAACCACATGTTCAAACCCTTAGTTTCTATTCTCTTAGTGATATCTAGCATGTATGCATCTTCGCAAGGCATTTACAAGCAAGGCGACGTTATCAATAATTTTTCTGCATCCAATATTCTAAACCATACAACTGCGTCGGCGGATCTGGCCAAACTTAAAAGCGATATAACCATTCTTGATTTTTTTGGTACCTGGTGTGTTCCCTGTATTAAAGCCCTGCCCGAATTGGATAAACTGAAGCAAAAGTTCCCAGGCAAGCTGCAAGTGTTGCTTATATCTATAGAAGAACAGGCAAGGCTGGATAAATTTTTAAAAGCCAGGCCGGGATTTACTTTCCCAATAATCGCAGACAAAGAAACAGCCATAACTGGTTTATTTAACCCACCCTCGTATCCTTATACGGTTGTAATGAATAATAGCAACAAAATCGTAGCCATTACAGATGCCGCCTCTATCACAGAATCGGACATCAACAAATGGCTGCAAGGCGATGTGGTAATTCCTAAAACCTCCCAAGTTGCCGCTAAAGAAAAAAGTGAACCCATCATAAGCATAATGAATAGTAAAAAATTGAGTAGCAATGCGCTGGTTGCATTATCACAAAACTTTATGTATGCCGCTAAAAGCGGCGATAGCACCCAATCTTTTGAAGAAAGAATGGCTGCGTTGAGTATGGAGAGCTTAAGAACTGGGTTAGTAAACGATCGTGAGAAAAAAGCTTTTTGGATAAATACGTACAACGGTTTTACTCAGGTACTTTTAAAAAAGAACCCTGAAGCTTACAAAGACAGGAAAACATTTTTTACCTCCAACCAAATTCTGATTGCCGGTGAAAAATTTAGTCTGGATGATATTGAACATGGAATTTTAAGACGTAACAAAGTAAAATGGAGCCTGGGATATTTTAGCAAAATATTCCCCCCTAAAAAGGAAAAGCACCTGAGCGTTCAAAAATTAGATTACCGGCTGCACTTTGCGTTGAACTGTGGAGCAAAAAGTTGTCCCCCCATCGCTTTTTACAACCCTGAAGATATAGACAGGCAACTGGAACTGGCTACAGCGGCCTACCTTAATGGAGAAGCCATTTACAACGAAAAGGAAAATACTCTTGGTCTTCCAGCCATTATGGGTTGGTTTAGAAGAGACTTTGGCGGCAAGAGAAAAATGCTGGCCTTGGTGAAAAAATTGGGTATCGTACCAGAAAGTGCTAATCCATATATTCATTTTAATAAATATGACTGGGATTTGGCATTGAACAATTATATAAAATGATTGTTCTCTTCCTCAAATAACTCTTAAGCGGAAACCCCTTTTTAACAGTCTGCGTATATAAGCTGTCGACAAGTGTTAAAAGTTGAAAATGAATTCTAGTACAGCCGTAATTTATTTTGCCCGCAGCGCAGGCGAGGAAGTAAAGCACAAAGTGTTTTGCAGCAGCAATCCTAGGCTGAATGATGCTATTGCGCTCCAGCTTTACAACCATTCCCATACGCAGGTTGCCAAAACAGGCCTTCCCTTTTTTTGTTACACAGAAAAAAACCAACAAGGTTCCGGTTTTTCGGAAAAGCTAAGCAACGCTTTTTTAGAGGTTTTCAATAAAGGTTACCAGGCTGTGATTGCCATAGGAAGCGATAGCCCGGGTATTACTTCCCGGCATATAACCGACGCAGCACAGCAGCTTTGTCATAATAAGGTAGTGGCCGGAGCAACAAAGCAGGGTGGATGCTATTTAATAGGCGTGCAAAAACAAGCTTTTGACTACGCAACATTCAAAGAGTTGTCCTGGCAAACCTGCCAACTTTCTGAACAGATCATAAATACTTTTAGCATTGTTGCATTGCTCCCTGTTTTATCAGAGATCAACAAACAAAGCCATTTATCGGCACTTGGCCAGGTTTCGTCAAAAATTAAAGCATCTATCCGCCGTCTGATAGTGCTCATCAATTCATACAGAACTAACTGCTTTTTTTCTTTCAAATTGCTGGCGGTACCGCACCCATTCCTCTCTAGCAACATTTTTGGTAGAGCC
>JANPJW010000322.1:0-15044 GCA_031425715.1 Chitinophagaceae bacterium
GTAAAGCAGCCTGGTATTCTTTAAGTTCTGCATCAGCCTTCTCAGCTTCCGGCATTATACCTATAAGTTCATCGGTACTAATGTAACCGATTTTAGTTTGTGCAGATGCGGTAAACATTCCTACTGTAAGTACAGCTGCTACGAGCAAATTTTTCATCATGTGTTGGTTGTTTTTTTAAACTAATTAATTTCTTGTTGTTATGACAGGTATAAGATCGTTTTCCACACCAAAAGTTGCCTGAGAAAACACGATTACCTTTTATTTAACACCCAGGTTTTTGAGCACATCCTCGCTCTTATCCAATTTAGGGTCGGCAAATATAACGGTAATTCCTTCACTTTTATCCAATATAAAATCATATTGTTTGTCTATGGCCAATTTTTGAATGGCATTGTAAACCCTGTCCTGTATTGGCTTTATCAACTCCTGCCTCTTTTTAAACAGGTCGCCTTCAAAACCAAAGCGTCTTCTCTGCAGGTCTCTTAGCTCCTTTTCTTTGTTAAAGAGTTCGTCTTCCCTTTTCTTCTTTAAGTTATCTGGCAACATTACCTGCTCTGCATCGTAATCTTTATACATCTTATCTACGGCAGATTGTTTCTGATCTAACTCCTGCTGCCATATAAGACTAAAGTCATCTAGTTTTTTCTGTGCTTCTTTGTAATCGGGTATTTTATCTAAAATAAATTTAGAATCAACCACAGCATAGCGCTGGGCCAAGCCCGAAAATGCGAGTAACACTAAACAAGAAAGGCTGAGCAATATTTTTTTCATGCTATTATTTTTTACAAATAAACTATTAATCAATGAAAAGCTTACGTTAATTATTCGGGCTCCTGGCCCAGCATGAAGGTGAATTTGGCAGCGCCTTTTAACCCTGTGTTTTGGTTATACCTGTCCAGCCCTACCCCATAATCGAAGCCAAGCAAACCAAACATTGGCAGAAAGAAACGCATACCCACACCTGCTGACCTACGCAGCTTAAAGGGATTGTATTCTTTAAAATCGTACCAACCATTGGCAGCTTCAAAAAATGCCAAACCATAAATAGTGCTACTTGCACCTGTGGTAAAGGGATACCTCATCTCTACCGTATATTTATTAAAGATGGTAAAAAATTCGGTAGGTGTAATACCGTCGGGGTTCACCCTTGGGTTAGAACTGTTGTAAATCGGATACCCCCTATGTGCAATGATATCAAAACCTAGCAATGCCTGTGTGTTACTTAAACCAGCATCTCCCACCTGGAAGCGTTCAAATGGAGATATGGCCAGTTTGGAATTATACCTGCCAATGAAACCATATTTGGCTGCGGCTTTTAAAATAAACTGTTTGTTTTTATCTGCACCTCTTGCCCTTCCTATAGGTACGTACCATTCGCCATTAAAACGCCACTTATGAAACTCGGGCAGTTTATAAGGATTTTCTCCAACTTTGGTAATGCCCAGCAATGAATAGGGTAGCGTGAACTGGCCGCTTATTAAAAAGTTAGATCCACTGGTAGGGAAGATAGGATTTGGTCCTGCCGAATTCCGTAGCAATGTTAATTTAAGACTGATGTTGGTAGAATTTCCATTGCTGATGCCATCAAAAATCTGGTTGTAGTTCCTAAGTTTATATTGTTGAACGTTGAGTGAATAGATGAGGTTAAAAAAGTCATCCGGCCATTTCAATTGTTTACCCAGGGAGATACCAAAGCCCACTGTTTTTAGAAAGGATGTATCACCGCAAACCTTGCAATACTGCCCGGTTCTTGGGTCAAAGGCATTGGCAAATTTGGTATTATAATAATTTAAAGAAAAGGAATTCCTTTTTTTACCGCCCAGCCATGGCTCGGTAAAAGAAAAATTATAAGACCGGTAAGCACGCCCGTTTGACTGAATCCTTGCACTCAATTTTTGACCATCACCAGAGGGAAGCGGATCCCAGCTTGATTTTTTGCCAATATTTTTTAAAGAAAAGTTATTAAAGGTTACACCAAGGGTTCCGGTAAGACCGATACCGCCACCAAAACCGGCAGAGAGCTCCAACTGATCAGCTGACTTTTCTTCTACCTGCCAGTTAATATCTACCGTTCCGTTTTCCTGGTTAGGCACTACGTTTGGCGTGATAGTTTCCGGGTTAAAGAAACCCAATTGCGATAATTCTCTTTGCGTACGAATGATATTTTCCCTACTGAATTTTTCACCCGGAATGGTTCTTAGTTCCCTCAGGATTACATAATCTTTTGTTTTATCATTGCCAGTCACGGTTATGTTTCCATAAGTAGCCTGTGGTCCTTCCGTCATGCGGATTTCAAAATCGATGGTATCGTTGTAAACAGAAGTTTCTATCGGTTCAACCCTGAAGAAAAGGTATCCATCATCCATGTACAAACTTCCAATATCACCTCCTTCGGCAGAAAGTTGTTTACCCAAACGCTTATTGAGTGTTTCAATATTATATACATCTCCTTTCTTAATAGCCAATATGAGGTTTAGAATTGAATCGGCATATTTCGTATTGCCCTTCCACACCATGTTGCCAAAATAATACTTACGGCCTTCCTTTACTTTGATGTCTACGTTTAGATTCCCATTCACATCGTAAAACTGCGTATCAGCCACCAACATTGCATCCCTGTAACCACGGGTGTTATAAAAGTTTAGGATGCGTTCTTTGTCTTCTATATATTTTACTTCGTTGAATTTAGAAGAACTAAAAAGCTTGAAGCGGAAATATGGCTCTATGTAATCTTTTGTTTTAGACGGAGACATGTATCCCACATCTTTCAAATAATCTTTGAAGCGTTGGTTCTTCATAGAATCCACATCGCCATAAGGGCTTACAACAGTTTGTGGAAACAGGGTGATCCTTGTCATTTCTTTGGTACCCTTCATTTGCTTTTTCAGCTTCTGATCGTCTATCGTTACATTGTCTGTAAAGTTTATGGAGTTTACCCTTACTTTTTTACCCTTGTCGATATAGAAGGCAAGCGTTACTCCGTTGTTTGCAGTTGTTGTTACCTCTTCCTTTACGTCTATTTTTACATTTCTATACCCTTTGCCAAAATAAAATTTTTCGATGGCCTCTACTGCACTCATCTTCATATTTTCGGTGAGGACCCTGTCTTTTGATAAAGCGGTTTTAGTGGTGAGTTCATCCCTTTCTCCCTTTTTTACGCCAATAAACTTAAAGTCCAGCAGCCTTGCTCTTTCTGTTACGTTTAATTCTACAAAAAGATCGGTACCAACTAATTTTACAAGGTTTATTTCTACGTTAGATACCAGGCTTTGTTTCCAAAGTTTTGCGATGGCTTTGCCAAAAGCGTCCGTACCGGGGATAACAATTTTATCGCCCACAGCCAGGCCAGAGATAGATATGATGAGGTTTTGATCAAAGGCCTTAGAACCAGTAACGGTAATACCTGCAATTGTGTATTCTTTTGGAACTTTAGAGTTGTAAATGTCTTGTAATGCGGGATCTATAGAAACTGCTGGTATAGTGTCTGCCTGCGCAACCACTTGCAGTGCCGAAAAAATGAAAGCAGTAATTAAGAAAACGTTTTGGTA
The DNA here is from genome assembly GCA_031425715.1 of Chitinophagaceae bacterium. Classification (GTDB taxonomy): domain Bacteria; phylum Bacteroidota; class Bacteroidia; order Chitinophagales; family Chitinophagaceae; genus Ferruginibacter. The sequence continues at coordinate 3,550 of JANPJW010000322.1, forward strand.
AATCCTTTGCATCAAATGTATTTTACGTGCGGCAAATTAAGCCCATTAGAGAAAACTAGTTGTTAACCTCATCCTAAAACCATGACTGGCAGGGCGTGGCTTTGTGTTGTTATTTGGTTATTTGATCCTGTTTTATTTGCGCCCCTGTTTTTCCAAATCTTCTTTCTCTTTGCTGATAATCCAGGATGGCTTCATACAAATTTTCCTTTCTAAAGTCGGGCCAGAGGGTATTGGTAAAATACAATTCTGCATAAGCAAGTTGGTACAACAAAAAGTTACTGATACGGTATTCTCCGCTGGTTCGAATCATGAGTTCCGGATCGGGAAAATCGCTGGTGCAAAGGTGTTCCTGCAGGGTACTGGAAGTAATAGCCGCCGGATCTATCTTGCCATCTTTTACATCGTTAGCAATGCTTTTTACAGCTTTCAAAATTTCCCAGCGACTGCTGTAACTCAGCGCCATGATAAGATTCAACCCACTGTTGGTTGCTGTTTCCCTCAATGCTTCCTGTAATTCCGCAGCTGCGTTTTGCGGTAGCATATTCAAATCCCCTATAACATGTAGCCTTATATTATTTTTATTGAGTGTTGGCACCTCCTGCCTGATGGTGTCTATCAAAATTTCCATCAAGCCACTCACTTCATCTTCTGGCCGGTTCCAGTTTTCTGTACTAAACGCATACAACGTAAGGTATTGCAAGCCTATCTCTGCAGCACCTTCCACAATATTTCTTACACTCTCTACTCCATGCAGATGCCCAAAGAGGCGATCCTCTCCTTTTTCCTGTGCCCACCGGCCGTTGCCATCCATAATGATGGCGATATGCCTTGGCAGGTTTAAACTGTCTATACTTTGCTGTAAGCTCATATGAATTGTAAAAATCAGGAGTCAGGCACAGGGCCTGACTTCGGGCGCAAAAGTAACAAAACTTAGGGGAATAAATTTACCGGTGTATTTTAGGTAAATAATGTACCTGCTGCCAGTATCAGGCCCAGTAAAAGAAATTAGTTTGCAGATGGACAACGATAGGTGCTAATATTGAAAGAAAGACCTAATTCCACAATCAAATATTGGTCTTTTTGTTTACTTGTTCCTCTCTGGCGCCCCTCTAAACCTAAAATATTGTCGGGATCTATTTCGTAACTCCGATCCTGAAGAAGACGGGCTGTACCGTCTGAAGGGCCAGAAAATTTATCGATTCCTACATAGGTGGTGCTCACGTCATCCAGGTAATCGGTAAAAGTGTAGCGGTGACTCACTTCAAAAGAGAGATTTAACTTCTCACTGATGTTGTACTTTATACCCGCCCCAAAAGGAACACATACAGCCATGGTACCGTACGGCTTCCGGCCCTGGTAGTTGATGTTTTGCCCCTCCGTACCCAGCGGACGTAAAAATTCCTTTTTAGATGCCAGGTAAGCATAAGGGTCATAACTAAAAACGCCTAAGCCCAAAGTAATATAGGGTGTAAAAAGATAATCTGGGTTGTTGGGTAAAAATTTGAAGAAATTAAAATCTCCCATAGCTGCAATCTCCCAGATATTGCTGTTAAAACTCAGATTGCGTGTTCTGTGATAATCATTTTTGCTGTACACATCGCTGTAGCCCAGTTGAGCATAATGGGCTGCCAACCTCAAGCCCACGTAATTTCCAAATTGCTTCCTATAGAAAAGTCCAAGGGCTGGCTTAGGGCGACTGATGCTTGCACGGGTATTTAAGTCTCCGAAATAATGAGCTCCCCCCAGGGTTATTCCAAATTCTCCTTGTTGAACATACTCTTCGTTTTGAGCCCACAGGGCTAAACTACATACTGTAAAAAAAAGTGTAGCCAGAATTTTCGTTACCACAGAAAGTAAGATTTTATGATGTGATGGAGATGTAACTTAAGTGAAGTGCAAAATAAAGAATTGTTTCCTACTAACGGCAGCTCACGATATTTGTGTTGTAATACGCTGTTAAATTTCTTTAACGGTTTAGGGCATTTTTTCAACCCTCAGTCCTGCACTCATCACATGTTTGAGTGGCTCATCTCTCATGAGCTGCAAGATTTCAAATTGATAAGTGCCTGGCTTTTTGAACCGGCGGGCCTGCCCGTTCAGCAATTTTCTCACTTCCCAGATATCATTCATGCCGCTTCCTTCCCAACCACTTGCATCGCTGCCCAGCAGGAGATCTATTTTTTGAAAATACATACTGTCCCCGGGCGACTGCAGGCCAACATTCAACCATATATTATTGTAAGCGTATGCATCTGTATGCCGTAACACAATACTCACATTATAAAATGCCGCTGTATCCTCAATCGTGAAAGATCCGGTAGCGGCAAAACCGCCTTGCCACTGGTAGTTAGGTATCGGTGTATTTTTTTCGAACACTGCTATTTGCCTGCAACTCGTCATTAAGCTGACAGACACCACAACTAAAAAATAACTTACGGAAAGAAATTTATGCTTCACTGGCGCTTCTTGAGTTTAATAATTATAGCACATTTAAAACCTGCTCCTTGGCTTTTTCCAATTCGTCTTTCATTTGTACAACGCATTTTTGAATACCTGCATCATAGGCCTTGCTTCCCGTTGTATTAATTTCTCTGCCAATTTCCTGTAACAGGAAAGAGAGCTTTTTACCTTTACCTTCTTCCGGGCCATTCATCAGTTCTGCAAAATATTCGCAGTGTTGCCTGAGTCTTATTTGCTCCTCATGAATGTCTATTTTTTCCATGTAGTAGATAAGTTCCTGCTCAAGACGGTTGCCATCAATATTTTCTTTACCCACATGTTCATCCAATAACTGTTGAATCTCTTCTCTGATTTTTACCATGCGTGCGGGCTCCAATGCCAGAATTCTTTCTTCCTGCTCTTTTATTCTTTCTATCCGTACCAATAAATCTTTTTCAAGAGAAGCACCCTCTTCTACCCGGTGACCATTCAATTCTTTGAGAGCGGCTTTTAAAACCAGGCTAAATTCCTTAAAGTCTCCCTCGCTAAGTACGTCCATGGTGGGCGATACAACTTCGGGAAGCCGAAGCAAAGAACTGAGTACAGAATTGGTATCTATGTTTAACTCAGCAGCCAATGTTTCCAATTGACGATAGTATGATTTTATAAGATCTGTATTTATGTTTACAGGCTTGGTGGTACCATTCTGTTTGATGTTCACATAACAATCAATAGTTCCTCTCGTTAGTTGCTCCTGCAAAATATTTCTTATGTCAAATTCATAAGGCCGGAGCAAGGGTGGTAGTTTTAACTGAAGCTCAAACTGCTTACCGTTCAATGCTTTTATTTCTACCATAAAAGTTTTTTCCCCTACAGTTTGCTCCGCTCTTCCAAAGCCCGTCATTGATTTTAACATGTGTGTTATTTTATTGCAAGATAGCTGATTATTTTGCAGCGAAGAAAGCTTATTGAAGCCGATGTTGTTTTGTTATTGTACCTGTGGCAACGGATATTTTTGGAGGGAGAGACCAATTAACAGCACTAAAAAAGCTCAACAAAAAATGCTGAGCTTTAATATATGTATGGGTTAGTAAGTACCGGAAATAAATTTCCTTACACAATATTAAAAATAATTTTTGCTAACCAAAAAAATATTTTGAATTATTTTATACACATTTCTAATATAGCTGTGGATAAGGCTCCCTGTTTCAGCCACAATAAACAGGCTTATGAGCGCAGCTAAAAACTGCACATCAACTTCAGCAAAAAAACCCTTGAGCTACAACAGTTGATTTTACTGGTACTACAGCGAATCTATAATTATAGTTTCATTTTTATTTTGGCGGCTTCAAGTAAATAATTTTTACAAACTCCACCATCATGCAACACCGAAATCCTTTCCATCTTTCTAAAATATTTTTTTGGAAGAAGATGATTTACTGCGTGAATTTGGTTGCATGTGCAAACAAATAAAGGGTAGTACATTTGTAAAAATAATTTGAATATGCAATTTCCTTCCCCCGTGCCGGTGCAATGGATAGCCGATTTCATACAGGCAAAACTTATTGGAAACAAAACTGCCAATGCCACCGGCATAAATGAATTACACAAAGTAGAAAGTGGCGATCTGGTTTTTGTAGATCACCCAAAATACTATAACACCTGCATCAACAGCCCTGCAGATTTCATCATCATCAACAAGGAGACCGAAGTTCCGGATGGAAAGGCACTACTTGTTACTGAAAATCCATTTGAAGCTTATTGTAAAATCGTACAACATTTCAGACCTTTTGAGCAAGCAAATAAAATGATCAGCGATAGCGCCATCATAGGCGAAGGCACTTTTATTTATCCTTCTGCTTTTGTAGGGCATCATGTAAGCATTGGAAAAAACTGTATCATTCACCCGCAGGTAAGCATTATGGATTATACCGTTATTGGAGACAACGTGGTGATACAGGCGGGTACCGTAATTGGCAGCGATGCGTTTTATTACAATACAAAAAAGAACCGGGATTTGTGGTATAAGCAAATGCCCAGTTGCGGAAGAGTTGTACTAGAAAACGATGTTTCTATTGGCGCCAGCTGCACCATCGACCGCGGCGTGAGCCATGATACCAAAATAGGCAGTGGTACCAAAATGGACAACATGATTCACATTGGCCACGACACTGTAATTGGTAAAAATTGTTTGATTGCAGCCAACGTTGTAGTAGCTGGTGTAGTTACTATAGAAGATGGAGTTACCATCTGGGGTGGAGTGATCGTAAATAAAACACTTACCATTGGCGAGAATGCAGTGTTGCTTGGCAGAACAGGTGTGGGTAGCAGCCTGGAGGGAAACAAAACTTACTGGGGTGCACCGGCGCAAGAAGCGAGCGCTGCAAAAAGAGATCTTGTTTGGATCAAACGCATTCCCCAGATGTGGGAAAAATTAAAAGCCCGTGACCAGGCTTCTTAAAGTTTGTTGTTGCAGAAAGTAGACAATCAGTTATCATTCACTTACAGGTAGATAATTATACGGCAACTGATCAGCCATTCTGTCCCAGGTCCAGTACGCACTTACTGCAAGATCATTTTGTTCAAAATAATAACCGTTTTGTTCTATGCCAATAGATTCTCCCGACAGAAAACTAAGCACTGAAAATTGAAAATCAGCAGGCTCATCGCTAAAAAGTTCCAGGTATTTTTTTGCTGGCTTTTCTTTGTTGTAAATAATCCCCACCCGCAATTGATTAGGCTTTACCTCTACAACCTGGGTACTATCATCTTTTGTATAGTTTAAAGCAGCATAAAAATCCTTTAGCGGTATGGCAGTTTCCTTTTGGTTGATGTCTACCACAAACTGTACTTCAAACCCTTGCTGTTGCAGTGTTTTGTTATAAACGCTACGCATGAAATGCAATATCGAACCCCGGTAAACATCCTGCCGTGCTTGCATCCACTTCACTTGCTGCTCGTTGTTTTCTGCTGCCATTTCTTCAAACAAAGGATAACCGGTATACAAACTCACCTGTGAGTTGTACTCGTGTGTAAATGAATCGAGGCTGTATTTAATGTTATAACCAAGTGCCTTGTTCTCAATAATGAGTGGCTCTGTGGCCAACACCTTCAACCGATTTCTTTTTTTAGAGAAATAAAACTTTACTGCGTCTTTGTTAAGGATGGTGCTCAAACGGCTATTGTTTGTTTGACCAATAAACTTTTCAATAAAAAAATCGCCGTACTTGTTCCATCCATCCTTTACTTCACTGGTGGCAACAACTGCTACTTCTTCCATTTGCTTTTGTTGTTGGGCAAGTTCATATACAGCGCTTCTATCATTTGCATTACCATTGTTGATACGCCTGGTTTCGGTATTGTGACCAGTAAAAGTGATGATCAAATTGTAACCACCATCTGGCAAGTTGAGTTTAAAATTTCCTTCAGCATCCGTTGCTGTACCAAGCGTTGTGTTCTCTGCAAATACAGAGGCGCCCTGCAAGGGTTGTTTAGTTTCGGCACTTATTACCTGGCCGTACACCGTAAAATGGGATTGCGCAAAAGATGCGATGCTGCAACATAAACAGATCAAAAGGAAGCTGGCTTTCTTCATTGGATTTACTTAGGGTTTTAAAAGTATGCGTCGAAAATACGTTAATCCTTGTTAAGTTTTTGTTGCAATAGCTTACAAGTGTCTGTTATAGTTTGCTGTAAAGGCAGGTAAGTAAAGCCTGGTAAAAATTGAAATAATTTGCTATTATCAAACACAACTTTAGCCTGTGCCGTTGCGGCAGTTTCATTCGTTATCAGCGGCTTTTTTCCCGTGATCCAGCTTTTTACGTATTCAAAGTTGCTCACCAGCTTTGCAAGCAATGGGGTAACTTCTTTGTGTGGCCTTCTCTTTTGAAAAGCATCTGCTATCATATCAAACAACTGGCGGTAACTGGCATTATCAGCACTAATGATGAATCGCTCTGCGGTTACAGGAGCATCCATGAGTGCTATCATGATAGCCACTACATCTCTCACATCTACAAAACCAGTGGTACCATTTGTATACCAGGGAAACTCGTTGTACACCGATTTAAAAATAGCTGTAGAGCCGTCGTTCCAGTCTCCGGAACCCAGGATAATTGTGGGGTTTACAATCACAGCGTTCATGCCTTCGGCAATGCCCCGCCACACTTCCATCTCGCCCAGGTATTTGCTTTCACCATATTTGCTGTTGCTCGTTTCTGGGGTCCAATTCATTTTTTCGTGAATAGGTTCACCCTCCCGTATTCTGCCAATGGCAGCCACGGAACTAACATGCAGCATTTTTTTAACGCCGGCATGCAAGGCTGCGTTCACCACGTTGGAGGTACCCTCTACGTTGATTTTATAAAGTTGCTGCGCATCGTTGCGCTCAAAGGAAACAAGGCCTGCACAATGGTAGACCTGGGTTACGCCGGTCATCACTTCTTCCAGCGCCAGTACATCCAGGATATCACATTGCACTTGTTGCAAAACTGTATCGCTATAATCCTTTAGGGCTGTTCTATTGTAAATGGCTCTTACCGGTTTCCCTTGCTGCAACAGTGCATCTATGAGTGCGGTGCCCAATAAACCAGAACCGCCTGTTACTAATATCATTTTATTTTTTTGAAAGCGGTTATGCGTTGTAGTTGTAAAACCCTTTGCCGGTTTTACGGCCTAGTTCGTTGTTGGCAACTTTTTCTGTTTGTAATGCGGAGGGCTTAAACCTTTCTGCTTTGTCAAATGCATCATACAACGAAGTAGAAACAGCCAGGTTCACATCCATTCCAATCAAATCCATAAGCTTGAACGGGCCCATTTTGAAGCCGGCAGCTTCCATAGCTGCATCAATGTCTTCCACAGATGAATGTTGCTTTTCTGCCAACTGCATTGCTTCCAGGTAGTAATGCCTGGCTACCCTGTTTACAATAAAACCCGGCGCATCTTTACACAGTACCGGTACCTTATTTAGCTGTCTGCAAAAATCCATTAATGCGTGACTGGTGGTATCATCAGTGAGTTGTCCCTTTACAACTTCCACCAATTTCATGACATGTGCAGGATTGAAAAAATGCAGACCCGCTACCCTGCCCGGCAACGGTATATTTTTCTGCAATGCATCTATAGAAAGTGAAGAGGTATTACTTGCTAATATAGTGTCCGCTCTATTGATCGCTGCAAGCTGCGTTAGTAGCTGTGTCTTGGCATCTAATTTTTCTACAATGGCTTCAATCACAAGTTCAGCCTGGCAGTCCTGTATGGCAGATGTAAAAGCGATGCTTTTCCAAATGCGGTCTTTCTCTGCAGCATCTATTTTTTTCTTGCTTAACAAAAAATCAAGATTTTTTTCGATACCCTGTTTGGCAGCATCTATTACAGCAGGGTTAATGTCGCAGAGTATCACCTGTACTGCGGCTTGTGCTGCTGCCAAGGCAATACCAATACCCATTGTGCCCGCACCCACGATACCTACCTTTTTAATCATGGCCCAAAATAAGACATAATTTACGAGAGTGAAAATTTTGCCTTCCCTATAAGTATAGGCAATAAAAAGCTGCCATGTTTCCGGGGATCGTTAGAACGATGTTCGTTCTTAAACCCTGATAACATGGCAGCTGCTATTTTAAAAAATTATTGCTTGGTTTCAGCTTCTGCTTTTGCCTCTGCTTTCATTTTTTCGTTGGCGGTTATTACAAATTCTACCCGGCGGTTTAAAGCCCTTGCGGTAGCGTCAGTAGCAACATTAATAGGCTGTGCTTCACCATACCATTTTGTAATTAACCTGTCTGATGCAATACTCGTTGTGCGCAAATAATTTGCAACAGCCTCCGCACGGCGCTGAGATAAACCAAGATTGTAATCATCTTTCCCCACATCATCTGTATGACCTTCTATCAATAAATTGGTTTCAGGATATTCTTTAAAGATCTTAACCATCTTATCTAAAGCAAGTTTAGAATTGGAATTGATATCATACTTGTTGGTTGCAAAATATACTCCAGCTTTGGAACCGTCGGGATTGGCTTCGTCAAAAGTTACCCTGATACCCTCGCCGATTCGTTCTACTTTAGCACCAGGAATTTCAGTTTTTATTTTTTCTGCCTGCCGGTCCATTTTGTTACCGATAATACCTCCGGCCACTCCACCCACCGCAGCGCCAATGATGGCTCCCAGGGCTGTGTTGTTCTTATTGCCAACATTGTTGCCGATGATACCACCAATAACTGCGCCGGCACCAGCACCAACGGCTACGCCTTTGTCTTGCTTGCTCATTCTACGAGTACTGTCGCAACTCGTTGCAAATACAGAAATACCTGCTGCCAATAAAAGTGTTTTTGTAAATATATTTTTCATTGAATTAAATTTTATGTGTGAATTAAAGTTAGTTGCGTGTGAAATTGTAAATGAATGAGGCTTGCCTGCCTTCGAATGTTACATCGTTGCGCAACTGCATTGTAGTTTCATTTGACTGAACGATGGTAAAACGGTACCCTGCACTTCCTTCATCTACCTCTTTGTATTTATCATCCAGCTTTTTAAATTGAAAAAGAGCGGGTTGATCTTTGGATTCGTAAATAGACCAGCGAAAATTGCGGGTAACTGCAGCACATTGTCCTGCATTTTGTGAGATAGTGTACGTTCCCAGGCTATTGTTGCGGTTGAACGTCCAGTTACTTCCTATAAAACAACTGATATCTGCTTCGTTTAAGATTGTGGCCTTTGTGTTACCTGCTATTCCTTCGGATACCAGGGTTTGCAATTGCCATTTTCCATCTATGTTATTTTTGTAAGTGCGGGCTTCTTTTGAAACAGAACAGGAGGCGATAAATAGAACGGCTGATAAGAGCCCGAGCACAAAGGAGAATTTTTTCATGTGAGTAATTTAAGGTTTCCCTTAAATTTTCAATTATAATGCCAAACATGCTGTACACAGTCAGGCTATCTATTGATCATAATCTTAAACCTGACCAAACCGAAGCAGAACAACCGTGGACGATAAAGTTATGTGACGGCAGTAAACTGCTTTAAAAACCGAACATCGTTTTCGCTGAACAGTCGCAGATCCTTGATCTGGTAGCTCAACATGGCAATTCTTTCTACACCCATCCCAAAAGCAAACCCCGTGTACTTATTGCTATCTATGCCACAATTCTCTAATACTTTAGGATGTACCATACCGCAGCCCAGGATTTCTACCCAGCCTGTTTTTTTACAAACGCTGCAACCGGTGCCTCCGCAAATAAGGCAACTGATATCCATTTCGGCGCTTGGCTCCGTAAAAGGAAAATAAGAAGGGCGGAAACGGATTTTTACATCGCTGCCAAATAGCTCCTGCACAAAAAAGTAGAGTGTTTGTTTGAGATCGGCGAAAGAAACATTTTCTGCTATATACAAACCTTCTACCTGGTTGAAGAAACAATGTGCTCTGGCGCTGATGGTTTCATTCCTGTAAACACGACCGGGACAAATAATGCGCAATGGTAATTTGCCTTTTTCCATTTCCCTGATCTGCACATTGCTGGTATGCGTGCGCAACAACCAATCAGGATTTTTAAGAACGTAAAAAGTATCCTGCATATCTCTTGCCGGGTGATTTTCGGGCAGGTTGAGTGCAGAAAAGTTGTGCCAGTCATCTTCAATTTCCGGCCCCTCAGCTACAGAAAAACCAAGCCGGTGAAAAATAGCCGTGATCTTATTTTGAATGATGCTGATAGGATGACGGGCGCCGATGGAATCGGAGGAGCCCGGCAAGGTAAGATCTATCTGTTCGGCATTAGCCTCCTCAGATTCACCTGGAGTACCTTTTAAGGATTCGAATTTTTCTTCTACAAAAATCTTGAACTCATTTAACAACTGACCGGCTTCTCTTTTTTTGTCTGCAGCTACGTCTTTCATCTCACCCATAATGGTTTTCACAAGGCCTTTTGTACCAAGGTATTTTATACGAAATGCTTCTACCTGGTCTATTGTTGCCGCAGTTTGTTCGTTGATTTCGCTTTTGTATTGCTCTATTTTCTGTAGCAGTTGTTCCATGCCGCAAAGGTAAAGGAAAAACTCCCTCAGCTAAAGCATTCTACTCCTGAACAAGCCTTAAGGATAAGATTTTTTAAAATGTGTTTTGATTATGTGGTAGAATATTTTGAGAGTTTGTATTGTTAAGCTGTCTCAAAAGGAAAATTTCACATGCTGAAACAATGAAGCCAAAGAAACGAGGACTGGTGATCAAACAACTTCTTTGTACACTTTGTATCTCTTTGCGGACTTTGTGTGAAATTTCCCTCTCTTGAGACAGCCCATTTAACTGGAAGCTTACAAGCGCTCCTAGGATTTTCTAAAACACATTGAAAAAACTATACTCAAACTTTACCACTACACCATTGGGAGCCGTGCGGGCCATATCACTATAAATTTGGCGACGGTAACCAACATCGATTCGTGCCTGGCTGCGGATGATGAACTGAATGGATGGAGCAACATCAAGGTAAGAAAGGCCGTTGCCATTCAGCCGCTGCCCTAGCAACTCAACCATCAGGTTCACATTGGTTTGATTGAAGCTGGTATATTTTTTTGGCAGCATTAACTTGCCGGCCGATAAAGTGTAGTTGACTGCGCTGTTGCTTTCCCCAGCCGGAAATTTATAATCAGGCATATTATCCAGGGCCCGCTCATAACTCAGGGAACTACTGATAGCAACTTTGTGCAGGAGTTGTGTAGCAATCAACCCCAACTCGTAGCCGGTGTTGTGGCCCATTGTTTCTAATTCCTGCTGGTGTATGTCTGCCCTGTTAAAGCTGTATCGCCCATAGGCTGCCATTCTAAAATGACTTTGCAAATCATCTTTACTTAAAAAACGATACTTGGCATAGAAGCCTCCTCCTTCTGCAAGCAAACCACCACCTTGCCGGTTGCTGATAAACGCCTGGGCATGTACCATCCAGTTCTTATTAATACCCCACATCAGTTCGGGCATGTTGTGATAGTTCAGTTTACCATCCTTCTCAAACATGAAGGAGTTCATATCCCTTACACCCACGGAGTTGGACGCCATATTACTGGCA
>JANPJW010000323.1:0-1904 GCA_031425715.1 Chitinophagaceae bacterium
GGAAAAACAATTGGTGCAGATGAGATTGCCAACTTTGTGGTAATTGAATTTGACAGAAACGACAAACGCATCGTTTTGAGCCATACCCGCCTTTGGGAGCAGGAAAAAGAAGAAGAAAAACAAGTGCAGCAGAAAGAGAAAAGAGCTGAAGCTGACTCAACCAAGAAAGCTGTAAAAACAATACAGGCTAAAGTTGAAAAATCTACACTTGGAGATTTAAGTGCACTGGCTGAATTAAAAGCTAAATTGGAAGACGGCGAAAACGCTGCCGAAGAAGCTAAAGGAGAATAATCTTTTCCTGTATATAAAAAACCTCCCGTAACAAATACGGGAGGTTTTTTATATACCTATGCTAACCTAAGCTTAGTCAAACACTTCTTCATTTAAATGAACCTTGGTCATTTCATGAAAATGATTTTGCAAGGTGTGAAGAGGGATGGAGTGCAGCATATGCCTTTTTTCATCTCTATACCAAAGTTCCATGTTGGAAAAATCGCCATCTCTTGGTATGGCCATCCTGAAAGCCCCTTTAGAATATTTGATGATACCATCCTCCAACTGCTCCTTGTGAAACTTTAAATTTTGCAACTCCTCATCCGTGATCTCGAGGGGTGAGAGTTGGTTGGTTTCATACCAGAACTCCTGTATGCCATTGTCCACACACACCTGTTTTTCATTGGCATTTAAATTGGTCACTTCTCCCCTGCGTTTATCGCCGTCGTTGTCTACTACCAGGTAGTCGCCTACTTTTATCTCATTGAATTTTATCATAATTGAAAGTTTTTTTATTACAACAATTTAAGGAAAAGTTTCAAAGGCTTCAAAAGTTTAAAAGGTTTGATAACCAAAACGGACTGACAGGACCTTTAATTTGAGGAAACAATAAAACCTTTGAAACACTTGGAATTTTTGAAACCTTGTTACTATTCCGCCCAACTCATTACGTAACCATCGTTCTCTATTTCTAAGGCAGTAGTGGTTAACTGGAGTGGCCGAAAAGTATCTACCATTACAGCAAGCTCTTTTGTTTCCTTTGCCCCAATGCTTTTTTCTGCCAGGCCCGGATGCGGGCCATGTGGAATACCCGCCGGGTGCAGGGTGATCATTCCCCGGGTTACATGTTTACGGCTCATAAAGTCGCCATCCACGTAGTAAAGCAACTCATCACTGTCTATGTTACTGTGGTTATAAGGGGCCGGTATTGCCAGCGGATGATAGTCGAATAGCCGGGGCACAAAGGAACATACCACAAAGGCATCGGTTTCAAAAGTCTGGTGTACAGGAGGCGGCTGGTGCACCCTTCCTGTTATAGGCTCAAAATCATGAATGGAGAAAATGTAGGGGTAGCAGCAGCCATCCCACCCTATTACATCAAAGGGATGCGTACCGTAATGGATCCCATACAGCAAACCTTTCTTTTTTGTTTTGATAATAAAATCTCCTTTCTCATCATGCGTTTGCAAGTTCTCCGGCACCCGGATATCCCTTTCGCAAAAAGGCGAATGCTCCATAAGTTGCCCATTCTTACTCATATACCTTTTGGGGTAACGTATGGGGTGAAAAGATTCTACAATAAACAACCGGTTGTTGGCATCATTGAAATGAATTTGATGGATAGTTCCCCGGGGAAGCATAATGTAATCTCCATAGCTAAACTTTAACTCCCCATAACAAGTTTTTACCACCCCACTTCCTTCGTGTACAAAAACCAGTTCATCTGCATCGGCATTTTTGTAAAAATAGTCTGTCATGCTTCGTTGAGGAGCGGCCAGCACAATGTGGCAGTCACTGTTTACTAAAACTGCTTTGCGGCTTTGCAGGCAATCTGCTTCGGGCATCACTTTAAATCCCTCCAGGCTGCGGTGTTTCAGCATTCTTTCCTCCGCAATCACCGGCGCAACATC
>JANPJW010000324.1:0-9397 GCA_031425715.1 Chitinophagaceae bacterium
CACGCTTCACAGGAATTAAATCGGGTACGTTGTTCTCATCTACCGGAGTTGGTACGGCTACAATAAAAAAGTTAGCTTGCTTCAGCACTTCCAGGTCATTCGTAAATTCGATATCGCATCCTTCAAAGGCACTGCTTTCCAACTCCTTACTGGGGTCTACACCCTGTTGCATCAGCTTCACCCTATCGGCATTAATGTCGAAGCCGATAACACTGAGCTGTTTTGCAAATTCTAAGGCGATAGGCAGACCCACATATCCCAAACCTATAACTGCCAATTTCTTTTTTTTATCTAATAATTCCTGGTACATGCTCGAGATTATGTTTTATTGTTCCGGACGGGATGCTGAAAAGTGAAAGGTGAAAAGTGAAATCATTGAAATCTCTCTTATTCGCCAACATTATTTAGCAGGCAAGATTTTTACGCCCTTGTTTTATTTTGGCAAATATCCAATCACACTTATTAAATGAATTTTTTTTTGTTGAGGCTTTGCGGATAACTACTGTCACACCGGGTCTTCACCTTTCACCTTTCACCTTTGCTTATTTAAATTCTTTCGGCAGCTTATTCAACTCTTCTGCAGGCAAACTTTTGAAATAATCGTATGTAATCTTGAGACCATCTGCCCTGTTTACTTTTGGTTCCCATTTCAATATTTCTTTTGCCCTGGTAATATCGGGTTGTCTTTGTTTAGGATCATCTACAGGCAATGGCTTGAAAACAATTTTTTGCCTAGTGCCGGTGAGTTTGATAATTTCTTCCGCAAAATCTTTTAGAGAAATTTCGTCTGGGTTACCCACATTTACGGGGTTCACATAATCACTCATCAGCAACCGATAGATACCTTCTACCAGATCATCTACATAACAAAAACTACGGGTTTGGCTACCATCACCAAATACAGTGAGATCTTCTCCCCGCAGGGCCTGGCCTATGAATGCCGGCAATGCTCTTCCGTCGTTTAAACGCATGCGTGGGCCGTATGTATTGAATATTCTTATGATCCTGGTTTCCACATGGTGAAACGTGTGGTAAGCCATCGTGATGGCTTCCTGGAAACGCTTGGCCTCATCGTATACGCCACGTGGCCCGATGGGATTTACATTACCCCAATATTCTTCATTTTGCGGATGCACCTTCGGATCGCCGTAAACCTCGCTGGTACTGGCTACCAATATGCGGGCATTTTTTGCCTTGGCAAGTCCCAGACAATTGTGTGTGCCCAGCGACCCAACTTTGAGTGTTTGAATAGGAATTTTTAAATAATCTATGGGGCTGGCAGGGGAGGCAAAATGCAGGATGTAATCGAGCTCGCCGGTAACGTGAATAAACTTTGAAACATCATGATGATAAAATTCAAAATTCTTAAGTTTAAACAGGTGCTCAATATTTTTAAGATCGCCGGTGATGAGGTTGTCCATGCCTATGACATCAAAACCTTCTTTTATAAAACGATCGCAAAGATGTGATCCCAAAAAGCCGGCTGCTCCCGTAACGAGCACCCGGCCGCGGCTCGGGGTACCTTCTGATGCTGTAATGTTTGTATCCAATTTTTATGTTATTAATATCTTTGAGTAAAATGACCTGTCTAAAAAATCAACATTAGTTGACTTGAAATATACCTCTTCTGCCCACACTCTCGTAATGATAACCGAGCTCTTGCATTTGGTTGAGATCAAATAAATTTCTGCCATCAAAAATTACTTTACCCAATAGTGTGTCCGTGATCTTGGTAAAATCCGGTGTTCTAAATTCGTTCCACTCTGTAGCAATGATAAGAGCATGTGCGTTCTCCAGCGCATGGTAAGGGCTGGTAGCATATTGAATTTTATCGCCCAACAATTGATTCACATTCTTCATTCCCTCGGGGTCAAAAGCGCTCACAGTCGCTCCCGCAGCAAGCAGTTCTTCAATGATGTATAAAGCAGGTGCTTCCCTGATATCATCGGTGTTTGGTTTAAAAGACAGGCCCCACAAAGCAAAGTGCTTTCCTTTTAGATCGTCCGCAAAATAAGTTTTAATCTTTGGCAGAAGATGTAGCTTTTGCTTATCATTTACTTCCATTACGGCATCCAATATTTTAAACTGGTAGTTTGCTTCCGTAGATGATTTGGCCAATGCCTGCACGTCTTTGGGAAAACAACTTCCGCCATAACCAATACCGGGAAATAAAAATCTTCTTCCGATGCGTTCGTCGCTTCCTATTCCTTTACGCACCATATCTACATCTGCACCGAGCTTTTCGCAAAGCTGGGCAATTTCATTCATGAAACTAATCTTTACCGCTAAAAATGCGTTGGCTGCATACTTTGTAAGTTCTGCAGACTTCTCATCCATAAAAATGAGTGGGTTACCCTGGCGTACAAATGGGGCATATAGATCATTCAATAGCTTGGTAGCCCTTTCGGAATCAGTACCAATTACAACCCTGTCTGGCTTCATGAAATCGTCTACAGCTACTCCTTCCCGTAAAAACTCCGGGTTGCTCACCACATCAAAAGATTCGCTTAAATCTGTGGTAGAAGATGCATTGATAGCATCCCTTACTTTTTCCGCAGTACCTACCGGAACTGTACTTTTGTCTATTATGATTTTATAGTCGCCTGGCTGTATCAATTTACCCAGGTCTGCTGCCACGCCTAATATATATTTAAGATCGGCACTGCCATCTTCGCCTGGAGGCGTGGGCAACGCAAGGAATATAATTTCAGCGTCCTTTATTGCCTCGCTGAGGTTGGTAGTAAAACCCAGTCTTCCTTCTTTTTGGTTTCGGATAAAAAGTTTTTCCAAACCTGGCTCGTAGATAGTAATCTGGCCTGAGCTCAACTTTTCAATTTTGTGCTGATCGATATCTACACATGTAACGTTATTGCCGGTTTCTGCAAAACAGGTACCCGTTACCAGTCCTACATAACCTGTGCCTACAACTGCAATTTTCATAAATTTATAAAGGGTTAGTAATTAATTATTGAATAAATGCCAATACTTTGTCTACAATAAATTTTTGTTGTTCCTCGTCCAGTTCTGTGTGAATGGGCAGTGATATTACTCTTTCTGTAAGCCAGTCTGTAACCGGCAATTGGTAATTGCTACCACCAAAAGCATCAAACATTTTTTGCTTGTGTGCCGGCACCGGGTAATAAATCATAGATGGTACACCCTGTTCGGCGAGATACTGGTTAAGGGCATTTCTGTCAATACCGTTTAATATAAGCGTGTACTGATGAAAAACGTGCCTGTTGTTTGCTGCACGAAAAGGAACTGTAATTTTTTCGTTGCCTGCAAAGGCCGCGTCGTAAAAATCAGCAGCTTTTCTGCGGGCATTTATGTATTCATCCAGGTGTTTTAATTTTATATCCAAAATGGCGGCCTGCATGGCGTCCAGCCTGGAGTTGCAACCCACCACATCATGATAGTAACGAACGCTCTGCCCGTGCGATGCAATCATTTTAAGCTTTTCGGCCAGGGCATCATCGTCCGTAAACATTGCCCCACCGTCGCCGAATGCTCCCAGGTTTTTAGATGGGTAAAAAGAGGTGCATCCTATGTGCCCGATGCTGCCAGTCTTTTTGGTACTGCCATCTGAAAACGCATAAACGCAGCCGATGCCCTGCGCATTGTCTTCTACAACAAATAAATTGTGTTTTTTTGCTATATCAAGTATGGGCTCCATATCGGCCGCATGGCCATATAGATGAACGGGAACTATTGCTTTTGTTTTAGGCGTGATGGCTTTTTCTATCACCGCCGGGTCTATGCAAAATGTTTGGGGATCAACCTCTACAAACACAGGCTTGATGCGTAATAAGGCAGCCACTTCTACCGTTGCTATATAAGTAAACGAAGGTGTAATAATTTCGTCTCCGGGCTCAAGACCAAGTGCCATCAAAGCTATCTGCAACGCATCGGTACCATTGGCGCAAGGTATAACGTGTTTGCTTTGGTGATAAGCAGCCAGGTTTGCTGCAAAATTATTTACTACGGTGCCCCCGATAAATTGTGAGCTCTCCATCACAGAAAGAACAGCCTCATCTACCTCTTTTTTGATCTTGTGATACTGCGTTTTGGTATCCACCATTTGTAACGGCCTCATATTATTTTTTTATAGCGGGGCAAAGATAGGATTTTTGCTTGCTGATTCTGGCTATGAGCAGAACGTTTTCCTCGCCGGGCAAAGCGATGTAGGATTTAATGGCAATACCTGTTACATTTGAAAAAAAAAGCTTGATTCTTCTTTACAATATTTTCCTCCAGGTTTACAGATGGGCTCTTTATATAGCCGCCTACTGGAACCCAAAAGCAAGACAATGGGTGCAAGGCAGGCAGAACTGGAAGTCGCACCTGCAATCGAAACTAAAGCTTTGGCAGTATCTAGATGTTGTTGCAGGCAGTGCCGGCGAACCTGAAGATCTTCGCCCTAAGCATAAGACTGTTTGGATGCATTGTGCCAGTCTCGGAGAGTTTGAACAGGGACGGCCTTTGTTGGAAGCTTTGAGAAAAACTCACCCGGATCATAAAATTATCCTCACTTTTTTTTCCCCGAGCGGGTACGAGATTCGTAAAAATTACGAAGGGGCAGACCAAGTGATGTATTTACCCATGGATGGGGCTGCGAACGCAGCGGCCTTTGTAGATATGGTACAACCCTCGCTGGTACTTTGGGTGAAATATGAATACTGGCATCATTATTTGACTGCGCTTAAAACACGAGGCATTCCTGTGTTGCTTGTATCTGGAATTTTCAGACCATCACAGCCATTCTTTCAATGGTACGGTGATTTCTGGAAAAATATGCTTGAATGTTTTCAGCAATTGTTTGTGCAAACCATGGCGTCCCGGCAACTCCTGGAAACAATTGGTAAGTCCGCTAAATGCACGATAACCGGCGATACCCGCTTTGACAGGGTGATAGATGTGGCGGCCAATCATACGCCACTTTCGGCCCAACTGCAAGCCTTTTGCGAAGGCCAACAGGTGTTGGTAGCTGGCAGTACATGGGAAGAAGATGAGGAAGAGCTTGTACACTATACGAGAGTTTACCCACAAATCAGATTCATCATTGCGCCGCATGAGGTAAGCGAAGAAAGAATAAAAGAGCTTCAACAAGCCTTTCCACAGGCCTTACTGTACTCTGAAATCCTTAGCAAAAATGATGCAGCAACAGAGGGTGGCAATGTGTTGATTATTGATAATATTGGCAGCCTGGCGAGGCTGTACAAATACGCCACCGTAGCTTATGTAGGCGGAGGTTTCAACCAAAGCGGTATTCACAATATACTGGAAGCCGCTGTGTATGGTAAGGCAGTAGTATTTGGGCCGGTATATGAAAAATTTGCCGAAGCAACGGACCTGGTAGATGCCGGCGGCGCTTTCAGCATTGAAAATGCGCTGGAGTTGGAAGCCTTGCTCAATACGCTTTTCAATAACAAAGAAGCATTAATGGCTGCAGGGAAAATTGCCAAAGACTATGTGCACCAACACCGTGGTGCCACCGAAAAAATCATGGAGTATATCTACACAAATCGTCTTCTTAAGAGTTGATCAAATTGTTTTACAACCTCATTTTTATCGTCCCAGCCAATCTTCAGTTTTAATTCTCGTTTTATCCAATATTCTGCTTCCGGGTAAATAGAAAACCCATTGATGGTTTTGATGCTGCGCTCATACATCACTTCATCTCCCCGAAACAATTCATTTATAAAAAGATACCGATCGTTTACACCAATGGCCTTCTTAAGATCTTTAATGGGTGTTTCTAAAGATTCTCCGAGTTCAATCTTAGCCTGCTTCAATTTTTCGTTCAGCGAGGATGATTGCTCCCTGGAAATAAGTTCATGAATTTCGGCTGCGGGTTTGGGTGAGCCGCCTATAGCGGGTATGGGGTTAAAACCTGTATTGCCTTGTTGGTGTGCAAGTGTAGGGATGTCTTCTACAGGATCAAAAAGAAGAGCGGGTTTATTTTGTACAGCCATGGTATTTTTAGCGGCTGCATTTCGTTTGATCTCCTCCAATTCAGCTTCCACTTCTGTTTCATCTACCTGCAATACTTCCACGGTTTTTTCTTCAGGCTCTTGTAGCGGTTCCTTCAAAAAAGGGTCTGCGTTATCTATGGGAGCTATCTGTACGGACACTACAGAACCCCTGTCTGGCTTCGGTTGCATTTGCTTTTTGTGCATCAATTCAGACTGAAGCATCTGTACCGTTACTAATAATTGATCAACAGAAGCCTGCTGAGCCAATTGCTCCTGTATTTTATTTGAGAGTGTTACCACCCGATCCATATCTAAATAAATTAACTGGTGAAATGCTTGCCCGCAGTAAATTTGTTTTGCCCTGTGGGTAGAAACTGTAATCTTTGCAGCAATCGGTTAAAGTTACTAACAGTATTTCAAAAAAAGATGTTTAATGTTTATTGAACCTAGTTTAAAAGGAGAGCGGCGGGGATGGATAGAGGTAATTTGCGGCAGCATGTTTAGTGGTAAAACGGAGGAGTTGATACGCAGGTTGAAGCGGGTAAAAATTGCCAATTTAAAAGTTGAAATATTTAAGCCTGCGATGGATACCCGGTATGACGAAATGAACATCGTGAGCCACGATACCAACATCATTCAAAGCACACCTGTAGAAAGTTCTCAAACCATTTTATTGCTGGCACAGGATGTAGATGTGGTAGGTATTGATGAAGCACAATTCTTTGATGCAGAAATAGGAAATGTGTGCGAACACCTTGCCATGAAAGGCATCCGGGTAATTGTGGCGGGCCTGGACATGGATTATCTTGGCAACCCATTTGGCCAGATGCCCGGCCTGTTGGCTAAAGCAGATTACATCACCAAGCTGCACGCCATCTGTGTTAAATGTGGCAATATTGCCAATATAAGCTACCGTAAAGTTGCTCAAGGCCCGCAGGTTTTGTTGGGCGAAAAAGATATTTATGAGCCACGCTGCAGGATATGCGCAGCCGAAAAAAATTAATGGCACTGGTTTTCTTTAAATAAGAAACAATCTTAATGCTCTACCGTATATATGCCTTGTTTAAGAAAGATGTAATGCTGGAACTCCGGCAACAGCATACTTTTTACGGCATCCTGCTTTATATTGCCTCCACTATTTTTGTGTTATATCTTTCTATGCCCGATAGCCCGGATGCAGCAGTTTGGAACAGCCTTTTTTGGGTGATTCAACTGTTCGTTTGTGTAAATACAGTGGCCAAAAGTTTCCTGCAGGAGAGCCGCGGACGTATGCTTTACTTTTATTCCATTACTTCACCTATTGAGTTTATTCTGGCTAAACTGGCTTTCAATATCTTGTTGATGGCATTGATGAGCGTCGTGAGCCTGTTGTTGTTTTTCGTTTTCCTGGATAACCCGGTGCAGGAGAGTCTTTGGTTTACCGGGATCGTAATCCTCGGTGGCACAAGCATCAGTCTTGTATTTACGCTTATGAGCGCCATTGCAGCCAAAGCCCAGCAAAACGCAGCGTTGATAGCCATACTCGGTTTCCCGGTAATACTCCCCATTCTTTTACTCCTCATGCGCCTGAGCAAGGTGGCTTTTGCCGAAGTGTTTAGAGAAGGAGCTGTTTTGCAAATTGCCGGGGTCATTGCCATGATGGACCTGCTGGTAGTAGCATTGGCTGTAATCTTATTTCCATTCTTGTGGAAAGAGTAATAAATCCTTTCTGATGGCTGTCCCCGCCATTAAAAATTTCGGCCAATTATCTACGAGTGATCATTTATTTTAATTTGAAACTTGTGAATGGCCTCTCCTTCAACCCGTAGGTAATTATTGTTCTAAACAGGTTGGCGGAACCTTTTAAAATGGATGGATATATAAAGTAGATTACCATAACTTTGCGCCCTAAACAAACATCACCCTCCGATGCGAAAAAGCTGGTGGAAATTATTGTCATTCATTTTACTGGTATTTACGATTGTTGCCGGGTTTTTAATGGATGTTCCCAAGCTGCCGATTTTAAATGAAACCATCCGCAATCTTTACTTTCACGTTTGTATGTGGTTTGGCATGATGATCCTCTTTATTATCAGTTTTGTTTACAGCATTAAATACCTCAATTCTACCCAATACCAGTACGATATTTTCGCAAAGAACTTTGCCATTATGGGTACCATCTTTGGCCTGCTGGGATATCTCACGGGCGTGCTTTGGGTGTCTGTAACATGGGTTACAGATCAGCATCAGTCTATGGGCTCGGTATTAAAAGAACCAAAACTTATCGGGGCTGCTATTGCCATATTAATCTACGGCGCCTACTTTGTTTTAAGAGGATCTTTTACCGATATGGATAAGCGGGCACGGGTTAGTGCCGTATATAATATTTTTGCTTTTGCTATGCTGTTTCCCAGCATTTGGATCATACCACGTATGGTAGGAAGCCTGCATCCCGGTGCACCGGGCAGTGATTCTGGCAACCCCGCACTCAATAGAAACGACATGGACGCAAGTATGCGGGCGATATTTTATCCCGCTATTATTGGCTGGACGCTGTTGGGAGTTTGGATAACTACCTTAAAAATTAGAATGGAGCTTTTGCAAGACAAAGCCCTGTTGAACGAAGAAAAAAATAGCCCCGGCTATAAAATAAAATAACATGAATAAATTTTCTGGGTTTGCACGTAGGCGGCTGGGCATATTATTGACGGCTTTAGTAAGCTCCCTTGCAGCAGCAGCACAGGAGCAGGTAGCCATGGCAGATGTAATGCGTAGCAATGGAAAAATATACATCGTGGTGGCGGTATGCCTCACCATTTTAATAGGATTGTTTCTATACGTTCTTACGCTGGATAAAAAGATAAGCAGAATGGAAAAGGAAAAAAAATAAGTTCACGGGTGTATGCGTTACAGGAGCAGATTGTAAATTTCAGACCGTCGAAAATCCAGCGTTAATAAAGCTATATAGGAAGCGCAACGAACAACGACAAACTACGGCTTGCAAGGGATTTTCCCTTTTTTAATTATAAAAAAATAAAAAACATATGTCAAACCAGACGTACAGCTTTTTTCAAAGTGTTGAAAGAAGTTTTGATAAAGCGGCAGCTTTTACCAGTTTTGATCCCGGAATCTTAGAGCAGATCAAAGCCTGTAACAGCGTGTATCAAATGCGTTTTCCTGTAAAAAGAGACGACGGAAGCATTGAAGTTATTGAGGCCTATCGTGTGCAACACAGCCAGCACAAATCGCCTTGCAAAGGTGGAATTCGTTTTAGTGATGAGGTAAACCAGGACGAAGTAATGGCGCTCGCATCACTAATGACCTACAAATGTGCCATCGTTAATGTGCCCTTTGGTGGAGCTAAAGGAGGTATTAAAATCAATCCCCGTAATTATAGTACTTACGAGCTGGAAAAAATTACCCGCCGTTACACAGCGGAACTTGTG
>JANPJW010000325.1:0-4784 GCA_031425715.1 Chitinophagaceae bacterium
GGCACCGCCCGGGTAGCCAAATATGGTGGTAACATTTTCAATAACCAAGGCATCTAACAAAGCGGCTCCGCCAGAAATAAGCGAAGCCCCCTCTGCCCCCTGAAGGGGGGACTGAGGTGCAGTCTCAACTTTCTTCAGATCTTCTCTTTTCTTTGATAGCTCCAATGTGCTCATCGTTCAGGTATTAATTGTTCTTAAAATTATTTTACTGCCAGTTCCCCTTCAGGGGCGGAGGGGCTATTCATCTGTCACACATCCTTCACTCGCATCTTTCACACACATGGCATATTTATACAAAACCCCTTTCGTTACTTTTAATGCAGGCTGTTTCCATTTTGCTCTTCTTTGAGCTATGATGGCTTCGCTTACTTTCAACGTCATTTTTTTGGTAGCCACATCTATTTCAATGATGTCGCCGTCTTCTACCAAGGCAATCAATCCGCCATTAAATGCTTCCGGAGTGATATGACCCACCACAAAACCGTGCGAACCACCACTGAATCTTCCATCGGTAATGAGCGCCACATGTGGGCCAAGGCCTGCGCCGGTAATGGCAGAAGTAGGCTTTAGCATCTCCGGCATACCCGGAGCACCTTTGGGTCCTTCGTATCTTATTACCACCACATCGCCTTTTTTTACACGGCCACTGGCAATACCTGCCACTAAATCTTTTTCGCCATTAAATACACTGGCTGGTCCTTCAAAACGTTCGCCTTCTTTGCCACTGATCTTTGCCACGCTTCCTTTTTCTGCCAGGTTGCCGTACAGGATTTGCAGGTGCCCCGTTTCCTTTAAAGGCCTTTCGATGGGGTAGATAATCTTTTGTGTACCGAAATCAAGATCCGGGACACCTGCCAAATTCTCTGCAACCGTTTTACCGGTTACTGTCAAGCAATCGCCATGTATCAAACCTACATGTAGTAAATACTTCATTACTGCGGGCACGCCACCATGAGCATGTAGTTCCTGCATCAGGTATTTTCCGCTGGGTTTAAAGTCAGCCAGCACAGGTGTTTTATCGCTGATGCGTTGAAAGTCATCTTGTGTGATAACTACATCCACCGCTTTTGCCATTGCAATTAAATGCAGCACAGCATTGGTGCTTCCTCCAAAAATCATCACAGAAGTAATCGCATTTTCAAATGCTTTTTTGGTCATGATATCCTTTGGCTTGATATCCTTTTCCAACAATACTTTTATGGCCCTTCCTGCATCGAGGCATTCGTTCTTTTTCTCTTCGCTCAGCGCCGGGTTGGAAGAAGAGTAGGGCAGGCTCATCCCCAAAGCCTCAATAGCAGCGGCCATCGTATTGGCGGTGTACATGCCGCCACAGGCGCCTGCTCCCGGGCAACTGTGTTTTACTACTTCTTTAAAATCTTCGGGTGTAATGGTACCGGCCAGCTTTTGTCCCAATGCTTCAAAAGCAGAAATAATATTCAGGTCCTCTCCTTTGTAACGCCCGGGAGCAATGGTACCACCATACACCATAACAGATGGCCGATTTAAACGTCCCATAGCCATGATTGCTCCCGGCATATTTTTATCGCAACCGGGTAAGGCTATTAATCCATCGTAATAAAATCCGCCACAAACTGCCTCTATGCTGTCTGCAATTAAATCCCGACTCACCAGGCTGTAACGCATACCATCCGTGCCATTGCTGATGCCATCGCTGATGCCAATGGTATTAAAAATCAAACCCACCAAATCATTATCCCACACACCCTGCTTTACAATTTTTGCCAGGTCATTTAAATGCATGTTGCAGGTATTGCCATCATAGCCCATACTGCACACTCCGATTTGTGGCTTCTTTAAATCGTCTTCCGTTAACCCAATGCCGTACAACATGGCCTGTGCAGCCGGTTGGGTTTCGTCCTGCGTTAATGTTCTTGAATATTTATTCAAAACCTCATTACCCGCCAATGATGGGCTCTGTAACGTCTCATTATAATTTGTTGTTTCAATCATTCTTCAATTTTCTTTTTTTGTTACCAGCATTTGAGCATTTGTCATCATCGTTGTGTCACTCACTTGTACTTTCTCCGCTTTTAGGAGCATTATAGACCATTAAATGTCGGTCAGACGGAGACCCCCGCAGCAGCGGGGCAAGCTGTCAGACCGAGTGTACTGGGTTCTAAGTCTCGTTCTAACACCCTGTTTTTATACGCCAATTGAATCCTTTTTCCAACAGAATCCTTCCATTCTTTTTTGAAAGGCTGATCATCCAGGCTTTCCCATCCAATTACTTCAGCTGCAGTACCGCAATAAAAAACTGTATCGGCATTTCTTAATTCATCAAGGGTGATTTGCTTTTCTGTAACTGGTATACCTAGCTCGCCTGCCAGTTCTATTACGGTTGCTCTTGTAATGCCAGCAAGAATATTACCCAATGCAGGTGTAAATAATTGTCCGTCATTTTCGTAAAACACATTGGCGCCAGGGCCTTCTGCTACAAAGCCATTCATGTCTAACAAAAGTGCCTCATCATAACCTTTGTCTTTTGCTTCCTGGCAGGCTATAATAGAGTTCACATAATGCCCGCCCACTTTTGCCTGTATCATAAATCCTTTGGGGTTGGGCCTTTGATAAGAAGAAAGACTTACCCTTAATAATTTTTCGCCCAGGTAGGCTCCCCAGTCCCACACGGCTATCATGATGTTTGACGACTTTGCCTTTTGCAGGCTCATGTTTGCCGGGCAAAAAACAAGCGGGCGGATATACGCATCCTGTAGCCCATTTTGCTCCAGTATCTTGTATGTAGCTTCTATGAGTTCTTCGTTTGTCCAGGTATAGGGAATGTGTACCGATTGGGCAGATGCTCTGAGCCGGTTGTAATGTGCATCGGCTTTGAATATGCGTGTGCCATTGTCAGTCTTATAGGCACGGATACCTTCAAAAGCGGAGTATCCATAATGCAGGGACTGGCCAAACAAATCTGTTTTTGCTTCAGAGGCTTTTACATACTGCCCGTCTAAATAAAGTATCGTGTTTTCGTTGTAATACATCTTTTATAAATAGTTTTTAAAAGGATCGGTTTTAAATTATGGTGGATTTTCTCATTTCAATATTTTCTCTTCGTACAGTAGGAATTTTCCCACTCACATAATCACAAATCAGTTCTCCAAGCGTAGCAGTAAAATAAAAATTTACCGGGTCAATATCTTTTGTTACAAAACCATTTTGCAAAGTCCAGTTCACTGCTTCTCTTACCAATATTGCTTCGTCATGCAGTTCCAGATGATCGAGCAACATAGCCGCACTCAGTATAGAACCTAAGGGATTGGCTATATCTTTTCCGGCTGCCTGTGGGTAAGAACCATGAATGGGTTCGAATAATGCTACGCCATTACCTACAGATGCAGAAGGCAATAACCCAAGGGATCCACTGATCACACTGGCTTCATCGCTGATGATATCACCAAACATATTTTCGGTTAAGATTACATCAAACTGCTTCGGGTTCTGTATAATTTGCATCGCTGCATTATCTACAAACATATAATCCACCGCTACATCATTGTACTGTGCAGCTATTTCCTGCACTACTTTTCTCCAAAGCCTGGAAGTCTCCAGCACATTGGCCTTATCTACCAGGGTTAATTTTTTTCTTCTTTGTTGGGCAGCTTTAAAAGCAGGATGTGCAATGCGTTCTATTTCTGCTTTGCTGTAAGTACATTCATCCACTGCATAGGTTTTTTCCTGATTGGTTTCTTTTTTGCCAAAATAAATTCCACCGGTCAACTCCCGGTAAATCACTAAATCCACGCCTTCAATGATCTTTGTTTTTAGCGGTGACAAATGAAACAAAGATTCGTAGGTAGTTACCGGGCGAATATTGGCAAACAGTTGTAACGCCTGGCGCAGTTTGAGCAAACCCTGTTCTGGTCTCACTTTGGCAGTGGGGTCGTTGTCATATTTAGGATCGCCGATAGCGCCAAATAAAATGGCATCGCTATTTAAACAAATGTCAATCGTTTCATCGGGTAGGGGGTTGCCGGTTTTATCTATGGCAATGGCGCCCATCAAGCCGTAAGTAAAATCAAACCGGTGCCCGAATGTTTGTGCAATAGCTTTTAATACATTCACAGCCTGCGTGGTTACTTCCGGGCCAATGCCGTCTCCTTCTATAATTGCAATATTTTTATTCATGGTTGTATCTTTAAGCCATTCGTTTTTCAAATGATTCTATTTCGTTTTTGATGCTTAGTAAATAATCAATGTCATCGTACCCATTCAACAAACATGTTTTTTTATAAGGGCTTATATCAAAAGCCTCCCCTAAATCCCCTCCGGGGGAGGGGACTTTCGAAGTCCCTAATATTTTAATCCACTGTTCCGGCAAGTTTATTTCTACTGCTGTCCCAGGATCGGCTTCCACTGCTTCAAATAACTTTTGCAGAAAAGAATCACTCACGGTAACGGGCAGCAGAAAATTATTGAGGGCATTGTTCTTAAAAATATCTGCAAAAAAACTGCTTACCTCCACATCAAAACCAGCATCCTTAATAGCCCAAGCTGCATGTTCCCGGCTGCTGCCACAACCAAAGTTTTTGGCAGCTACCAGTATATTGCCTTTGTAGATCGGGTTGTTTAAAGGAAAATCCATTTTAGGATTTTGCTCATCATCATTTTCATAACGCCAGTCACGGAAAAGATTTTTACCAAAACCATCCCTGCTGGTGCCCTTTAAAAAACGGGCAGGAATAATCTGGTCCGTGTCCACGTTTTCTATGTTGAGCGGAACAAAAGTGGAGACAAGGCCCTCTGACCCCCTGAAGGGG
>JANPJW010000326.1:0-12479 GCA_031425715.1 Chitinophagaceae bacterium
AACAACATCGCTGGTGCTAACAACAGCCAACAATTTAGCTGGTTTGCCAAATTGAATAACAGTTTCCAATTTCCTAAAAACTTCAGCCTGCAGCTAAATGCAGATTACCAGTCTAAAACCCTTTTACCGGCAGGCCTGGGACGCAGCGGTGGCGGTGGTTTATATGCCCCTACGCAAAACTTATCCCAGGGTGTTATACAACCGATTTATGGCGTGGACGTTTCCTTTAGAAAAGACTTTTTAAAAAACAATGCAGCTTCTCTTTCGCTCATCATCAGTGATGTGTTTCGCAGCCGTGCTTTCGAAACTTTTGCCTCTACTTCTTTTTTTGTTCAGGAAAACTACCGCCTTCGAGACCCACAGTTGGTTCGCCTGAACCTTAACTGGAGCTTCGGCAAATTTGACGTGGCCCTTTTTAAAAAGAAAAATACAAGAACAGCAACGGAGAATGTACCGGGGATGTGAGGGGGGGGCAGGTTAAGAATTCCTCATAAATGATGACGCATTTTGAGGGCTTATTTGGTTTTTCCGGCAAGCAGCTTCCACCAACGACTAATCCTGGGTGCATCGCCTCGCTTTATTAACTTCAGAAATTCATACGCATAGAGAAATATTTTCTTTTCGGCAGGTAGTGTCTGGCGGCCGTAGTATAAATAATTTAGTCTTAGGTCCCGGTAAAATGTATCGTCACCATTTAGCGAACTAAACCCCCCATCTGCATAATATGCAATAATCCGATCTACAAAAAGACTCTTGATCGTTGGTGAGAGTATCCACTTTAAGTTATGATCCCAGTCGGCCTGCGCTTTGTAAGTTGAATCAAATAAACCTGTGGTGGCAAACACAGATTTGTTAAAAAGAATTGCCTGGTGACTTATATTTTTCTGAAGAATTTTATTCTTGTCAAATGCTCCATCATAAGTTCCATTAAACCGCTCGCTCCATACATTGCCGTACACAACTTCAAATTGAGGCATTTTTATTATTTCTGCGTATATGTCCTGTAATACCTGAGTATCATATAGACGATCATCGCTACCAAGAAAATATAGCCAGGTTCCCTGTGCACGTGAGATTGCCCTGTTCATAGCATCGTAAATTCCACTGTCTTTTTCTGTTACGATATGGATGAATGAATCCTTGGATTGTATAGCCGCTGCCACCTGTAATGTTTCATCAGTTGAGCCGCCATCTTGTAAAAGAATTTCGAAATCTTTAAAGGTTTGCTTTAAAATACTTTCAAGACAGGCTGCAATAGTACCGGCGCAATTGAAAGTAGGAATGATAATGGTAAAAATGGGTGCTGTCATAACTTATTTAAACCAAAATTCTCTATCAACCATAATGGCATTTAGATTGGTATTTGCGTATTCATAATAACCTTTAGAAACCAGGAACTCGATAAGTTCCGTTCTTCTTTCACCAGCTCCAATGGGGGAGTACTCTGCAGCTTCCACGCAAATCACTTTGGGTTTTGAACTTTCGAAATTGATAGATTTTAAAATCTGAAAATCCATCCCCTCCACATCGATCGTTAGAAAATCCGGAAAAACGCCCCCGCAATGTTTGTCTATTACGCTTGCAACTGTTGTGAGCTTTACCTTTTGCACATCTTTCAATTTGTTGCCCTTGCTTTGCATAAAATCCGCCTCGTCTTTAGAGAAAGTACTAAGGGTATTATCCTCCATAATATAAAAGTCAAGTTCATCTTCCTGATCGCTGATACCAATGTTGAGGTTGATATCCCGTGAACGTTTGGCTTCAAAATTCTTGTGCAAGTTTGGGTTGGCTTCTATATTGATTCCCTTACTGCCTTTACCGTAAAACAATGCTGTATTACTTAAGAAGTACGGGTCGTTGGCGCCAATATCCAGGTAGCTTGGTGCAGCAATACCCCTGAGCGTAAAAATGTATTTGATGAGCAAGTCCTCGCCACATTGCGAATAAGATTTTTTAAAGTTTATTCCTAATGCCTTCGATACAATTCTTTTGATCATACTATTAATTTTTTGGGCTAAATAAAATATCACACCAACCCAATTTTTTCTTATCAACGTAATTCAGATTAAACAAATTACAGATGGAGTAACCATAGCTTCTCATGAGCAATTCAATTTCTGAAAATAATTTTTCGTTTTTATAAATTTCTATAAACTCGGCTTCAACATATAAGTATTTTACCTTCTTAGCCTTGAGCAAAATCTCCATTCCTTGCAATACCTGATAGCTGTTACCCTGCGTATCAATTTTTACAAGATCGATTTGGGCGATGCTCTGGGCAATGCAATATTCATCCAGTGTAACCACTTCTACTGTTTCTGTACTTTGATGTTTGGTAAGCAGATCGATATTTTCATTCACCGTACTGCTGTCCAGCAAAGAATTTGTTTCTTTAAAGGCGTTAACGTTTAGCAGTGCGTTACCTGCTGTGTCGGACACGGCAGCGTGATTGATAACCACATTTCCCTTACCTGAAAATTTTGTATTTAGTAAGGACCAAGATGCTGCAAAGGGTTCGAAAGCATGGATCGTGATGGAGGGATTTATTTTTAAAATTTCGCTCACAAAATTTCCCTGATAGGCTCCCACATCCAAAACAATTCTAAAATTTTTAATCTCGGACGCTAAAGAATCAACGAAATTATCCAGACCGGTTTGGGTTGGTTTACCTAAAAGTTTACGAAGCATCTGTAATACCATACTGCCAGCGAATTGATGATTTTTTTAAACTTGAATGCTGCAATTTACACCTCAGTTTTGACAATTGTCTTTAATTACTATCCTACCACAAGCCCTGCATTGTTCTTAGGATGAGCTTTAAAAATTTTTTGCCAATGATTATCTATAATTTCGCTACTAAGCCCGCGGGCATGTATTGAAATATTAAAAAGACAATGTCGCAAATAAGAAAAAGAACTTTAAAAGCAGCCACTTGGATATATGCTGGGTTTTTGATAGGCGCATTAAATACCTATTTACTCACACACAAAAATTGGTTCGAGCCCGACGAATATGGCCTTTCTCAAAGTTTGATACAAATAGGGCTGCTTATTTTCGCTTTTTCCACGCTGGGAATCACCACCTATATTTACAAATTTTTTCCCTACTACGAGGACAACGTTCCTGCCAAAGAAAATGACATGCTGGGTGTAGCCTTGCTGGTTTCTCTGATGGGTTTTATAGTCACAGCTGTCACCGTTTATCTTTTTCAGCCTCTAATCATCCAGAAATTTAGTACTAACTCAAGACTACTTGTAGAGTATTTTTATTGGACGCTCCCATTTGGTTTTTTTATTTTGCTGTATAACATTCTTGAGGCTTACTCCTACGGCTTTCACAAAGGAGTAATTACCAGCCTTCTGAAAGAAACCATATTAAGGCTTTTTACCCTCATTGTTTTGTTACTGAAAATATTCAACATTATCAGTTTTCACACATTTATCATTCTCTATTGTTTGCAATATGCTGTAATCACAATCATTCTGTCCTTTCATTTATATAGGGAAGGAAAACTTTGGCTAAGCTTCAAGATAAGCCGGGTGACGAAAAAGTTTAGAAAAAAAATATTCACAATTTTAATTCTTACCTATATCGTAATCATTGTGGGAACATTGCGGGGAAGTATAGATGCACTGGTTCTTGCTTCTAAAATAAACCTAAAAGCCGTGGGTATCTTCGGATTTGCCGCCTATATGGTAGTGTTATTACAGGCACCCTTTAGAAGTATTGTGGCAGTTACTATTCCCGTGCTAGCCCGGGCCTGGAAACAAAAAGATCACAAAGAGATCAGCCGGATTTACAAAAGATCTTCTATCAACCTGCTCAGCTTTGCCCTGTTCATATTTTTCTGCATCTGGCTAAATTTGACCCAGGCAATTGAGTTTTTTGAAATTAATCCCGACTATTTAAATGCTAGGTGGGTATTTTTTTTGCTGGGGATGGTAACGATTATCGAAATGGGGACAGGCGTCAACGGCCAAATAATAGGCACTTCATCTTACTGGAGGTTTGAACTCTGGACAAGCCTTCTATTGACTGTTCTCATTATACCTCTTAGTTATGCCTTAACTACTAAATATGGTTTGATAGGCCCCGCAATCGCAAACCTTGTATCCTTTAGTATTTATAATTTTGTGCGCTTCTGGTTCCTCTGGAAAAAATTTGCAATGCAACCCTTCTCAATGAAAACGTTGGAAGCTATTGCTCTATCTGTCATTATTTACACAATCGTGTATCTCTGCTTCGGAAGCATGCAAGGCCTACCTGGCTTATTTGTGCGTACCATTACATTTGCTGTTCCTTTTATATTACTGGCTTATTACCGTAATATCTCGCCAGATCTCAAACCCATTGTAAGTTCCTTTCTCAAAAGAATGAACTTTAAAAAGTGACAGCAAATGCTATTGCAGATATTGAAGAAACAGCTTTAAGGCTTGTTTCTTTTTAGCGTCCAGGACATAGTCGATATTTTCCTTATAATAAGTTGTAAGATCATAATCGGGGAAGTGGATACCGGAAGCAATTTCCTCTATGTGACATAGGCCAGTGGATGTAGCGTTACTAAACCGTTCTGTAAAATCAGCGGGCAGCTTCTTATTTGCTACCCATGCCGCAAACACAAAGGGCAAACCCGTCATGCGCTGCCAGGCTTCTGCAAGATCATAAATAAAAGCAGAGTGTTGGCGTTGTTGAAGCGCACGGTCTCCAATGACCAATCCAGCCGTTGTGCTTTTTATATTTTGCTGGTAGCCGTTGCTCGTATCAATTAACACGGGATCAATTTTCCAATATTGCTTCAATAAAATTTTTAGCAATGCTGCAGAAGTGCGGCTTTGATAGTCTACTAGTATTTCTTTTATTTCATTCAATGGCACATCGCTAAACAGGCAAACACTAGCCACAGGCCCGCTGGCGCCAATACAATAGTCGGAAATAATATAATGCTCTTTTAAACCGGGAATAACTGCAACGGGAATCAAACCAACATCAATTTCGTCGTTCAGCAGCATCCCAGCAATCTTTGAAGGATAATCGGAGATCAACTCTACTTCGTCATTCATGGCGCCTTTTTCAAACCCATAAATCAGTGGTTTTGTATTTAAATAGCTCACTGCGCCCACCCTTATTTTTCTTTCCAATAGCTTTAAGTTATTTTCGGGGCAAATTTACTTTAATCTCAACTAACAATATGCAACTATCTCCGCTTACAGCTGTCTCTCCTATTGATGGCCGCTACAACAAAGCAACCAATCACCTGGCGAATTATTTTTCGGAGTATGCACTTATAAAATACAGGCTGCACGTAGAAGTGGAGTATTTTATAATGTTGGCGGAAAAAAAGTTTTTTAAAAACAACGCCAAACTGAACAATCAACTCAGACAATTGGTCAATGATTTCAGCCTGGAAGATGCTACAGTTATCAAGGATACCGAATCCATTACCAACCACGATGTAAAAGCCGTAGAGTATTTCTTAAAAACGAAATTAGATGAGCTTGGGGCAGGAGCAGTTAAGGAATGGGTACATTTTGGTTTAACATCACAGGATATCAATAATACTGCTGTTCCTATGATATGGAAAGATGCGGTTGAACAGGAATACCTCCCAGCTGTAATTAACCTGCAGCAACACTTATACAAACTGGCAAAACAATGGGAGAACATACCCATGCTGGCCCGCACACATGGTCAGGCGGCCTCTCCTACAAGACTGGGAAAAGAATTGATGGTTTTTGTTGAAAGGATTGAAAACCAAATTCAGCTATTTAGTTATATACCTTTTACAGCCAAATTTGGTGGTGCCACCGGAAACTTCAATGCTCACCAGGTAGCTTACCCGAAATTTAAATGGATGAAATTTGCCGATGAGTTTGTAGAAAACAAACTAGGGCTTCAGCGCCAGCAATACACCACACAGATAGAACACTACGATACGCTGGCCGCTCACTTCGACGCAATGAAACGCATTGATAACATACTGGTTGATTTTTGCAGGGATATATGGACCTACATCAGCCTGGATTATTTTAAACAGAAAACAAAAAAGGGCGAAGTAGGCAGCAGTGCCATGCCGCATAAAGTGAACCCTATTGATTATGAAAATGCAGAAGGCAACCTTGGCATAGCCAATGCTTTGCTGGAACACCTTGCCGGCAAACTCCCCATCTCCCGCCTGCAAAGAGATTTAACGGACAGCACGGTGTTGAGAAATATTGGAGTACCTATGGCTCATATCCTGCTATCGATCAAAGCAATGGAGAAAGGCCTGGATAAACTTATTTTGAATGAGCAAAAGCTAAAGGCAGACCTGGAGAATAATTGGGCGGTGGTAGCAGAAGCAATTCAAACAATTTTAAGGAGAGAAAACTACCCCTCGCCTTACGAGGCTTTAAAAGAATTGACCCGTGGTAAAACTGCTATCGATAAAAAAGGAATTCATGATTTTATTGCAGGTTTAAAGGTAAGTGCGGCTGTTAAAAAAGAACTTAAGGCAATTACTCCTTATAATTATGTAGGTATATAATTATTATGTTACTTTCAGTTGGTAATTAAGTACTGCTTATGAAAATATTGTTGTTCGTACTAGTGGTTATAACTAATTTATGTTATGGCCAGGTAAACCTTAACCAGGGCTTGGTGTCACATTACCCTTTTACAGGCAACCCTAACGAGGTCACTGGAAACGGTTTAAATGGAATAACTCAAAATGGTGCCCAGCTCACCACAGATCGGTTCGGCAACCCGAATAGTGCCTATTATTTTGATGGTGTGGATGATTATATTCAGATCCCGAGTAATGCTTCATTAAATCCTACTACCGCCTTTTCAATCACGCTGTATTTTAACCCCGAACAAAGTTCTGTTCAAACATTGATTGGAAAAATCGCCTATTTCGCCGGGGTGGGTACGCAGTACCAGATAGCAATTAATTTCGGTCCTTTCCCTGGTGTGTTATATGGCACAAATCCTCCTGCTAACAGTTGTGCCGGCGTTCCTCTAAATGGTGCCTATGTTAATACTGGGGGCTCTTTGCCAAATAACCAGTGGTATTGTGTAGTGGCCACTTTTGATAATGGATTGATGAAAATTTACCTAAACGGAGTGCTCATTCAAACCACAACTGCTTCTTTTAATAATTTGAATATTTGTTCCAACGCTGATGTACAAATTGGTTCCTGGTGGGATGGAGATAAACAACGATATAAAGGAAAAATTGATGATGTAAGATTTTACAACCGGGCAATTAACCAGGCAGAAGTTACAGCACTGTGTACCCAGACCACCGTACCTCCCTCGCCTGTGTTTACGATCATCAATTCCTATACACCTGTTACCAATCTAAATGTTTGTCAAAACAAAATTAATGTGGAAGATGCCTCTTCGTTTAATAGTGGAGACACCGTTTTACTGATTCAAATGAAAGGTGCTGTAATAGACTCCTCCAATACTTCGTCATTTGGCAACCTGACAAATTATAAAAATGCGGGCAATTATGAATTCAACATTGTAAAAAGTAAAACAGGAAACATTGTTGAATTGAAGAATAGTTTACTCAGGCAGTATGATATCCCGTGGGGTAAAGTACAACTCATTAGAGTTCCATATTACAATGATTTGACGATTTCGAATATGCTCACCTGTTTGCCATGGGACGGAAGTAAAGGTGGCGTGCTGGCATTTAATGTAAAAGACAGCATTACCATGGCTGCAGATATGGATGTTAGTGGAAAAGGATTTACAGGAGGCAACAGTCCTAATACCGGAACCGCTACGCTCTATTGTGCAAGGAATGAATATAACTACCCAAAAGGAACCGTTGATGCGGCTGAAAAAGGAGAAAGTATTACAACAATAGGCGCCAATATTTTGTGGGGTAAAGGTGCACCAGCAAATGCCGGGGGCGGCGGATTGGGCCATAATTCTGGTGGAGGTGGAGGAGGCAATGCAGGTGCCGGTGGGCTGGGAGGTTACCAGTCATTTACCTGTGGCAATGCTCCATTCGACAATAGGGGAATTGGCGCTCATACGCTTACTTATAACAATGGTCTCAATAAAATATTTATGGGAGGTGGCGGAGGATCCGGTCATGCTGACAATACCGGCGGCTCCCCCATGAGAGGTGGAAATGGTGGTGGTATCATATTAATCAACTCGCCAATTATAAAAGCAAATAACTATAAAATAATTGCAAATGGAGCGAATGCACCACAGTGCACATCAAGTTCTTTCAGTGATTGCTATGATGCAAGTGGCGGCGGTGGCGGTGGTGGTGCTATCATTATAAAAAATAATAATTACGCCAACCCCATAGATATGGAAGTTAAGGGTGGGAAAGGAGGAGATGTCATAATATACAATCCTGCGGTGGGAGCCGATAAGATTGGCCCTGGCGGCGGTGGCGGTGCTGGGGTGATTTGGCTGAACAATTCTTCACTGCCAGCTAATGTAAATACGAATGTAAACGGAGGCGTCAATGGCGTAATTTCCTTAGATAACAAAAATCCATGGGGAGCTACTGCCGGAAGCCCGGGAACAGTTCTTTTTAATTTGTCCCTTCCCATTTCCTCAGCTTTATTTACACCCAATATCGATTCTGTTAGAATTAAAGACAGCGCTACAAGTTGCAATTCATTTGCCTTTAAAGGACTTGGTTTTGTTAGAACATCTGCTATCACTCAATGGCAATGGAATTTTGGAGATGGCGCCACTGCAAATACGCAAAATACAACTCACACTTATTCACTGCCGGGATCCTACGCATTGAAACTAGTAGTTACAGACTTAAACGGCTGCAAAGACAGTATTACCACATCGGTCTCAACTTCAGGTATAACCAACGACTTCGGATACACACAAGACATCTGCAACCCACTATCATTCCAATTCAACAACCTCGGCGGAACTCCTGCGAGTACTTATTGGAATTTTGGCGACGGCAATACCACAATTAACAACCTTAGCCCTACTCATACATACGCTGGCGCTGGTAACTACACTGTTCGATATGGTTTTCAAAACGGGAGTTGTGCAGACACGGTAACAAAAACGATTTCTGTAAATGTAGTACCCGACAACATCATCCTCACGCAGGATACCACTATTTGTTTTGGTACTCAGAAACAGCTTCGCTCCGTTTCTTCCTTAAATTTTTGCTGGTCGCCCACTACCTATTTAAATGATCCCCTGCTGGCAAACCCGGTAACATCCACACCGGTACCTATCACCTATTATCTCACCGCAGAAGTGCCGGGCACCAATGTGATAACAAACGGTAATTTTAATGCCGGCAATACAGGCTTTACCTCAGACTATACCTTTGCTGCCAACAATACCACCGAAGGAGAGTATTTTGTAGGGAGTAGCCCGCTGGCATGGAATGCCGCACTGAGTAATTGCAGCGATCATACAACCGGTAGCGGCAATATGCTCCTGGTAAACGGTTCGCCGGTTGCCAACGTAAATGTATGGAGGCAAACTGTAGCGGTTACCCCAAATACCAACTACGCTTTCTCATCCTGGATCCAGGCTTTATATCCACCCAACCCTGCACAGTTGAGCTTTTCCATCAATGGTTCAGACATCGGCACTTTAATAACTGCCAGTTTACCCACTTGCACCTGGTCGCAATTTTATACCACCTGGAACTCGGGGAGCAACACGACTGCAACTATTTCTATCGTAAATAAAAATACCATCGTACAAGGCAATGATTTTGCTTTGGATGATATTTCATTTGCTCCTGTTGTTATTAAAAGAGATAGTATTAAAATTACCATCGACACTCCTATTGTAAAAACTATTACCGATACTTCTGTGTGTAGAAATACCCCAGTGCAATTGACCAGTATCGGTGCCGTCACTTACACCTGGTTACCTGCAACAGGGTTGAGTTCAGCTGTTACAGGCAACCCTTTCGCAACCCCCGCCGATACAACCCAGTACATTGTAACCGGCACTAACGCCAACGGTTGCACGGCTAAAGATACCGTAATGGTTTATGTAAAACCGCTGCCGCTCATCAGTACTTCGGGCGATAATACCATTTGCGTAGGCCAGGCTGCGCAACTGTTGGCAGGAGGCGGGTCAAGCTACGCATGGTCTCCGGCAGCTTCTTTAAACAATGCAGTTATTGCCAATCCTATAGCCAGGCCAACCGCAAGTACCACCTACACTGTTGTGGTCACCGGCGGTAACAATTGTTCCTCAAAAGACTCTCTAAAAATATCACTGAAAGCCTTACCAATCTTTAGTGTGTCCAATGCATACTCAACCTGTGCTAATGGAACGGCACCCCTCAATGCTGCGGGGGGAACCTCCTACTTATGGAGCCCTGCGCAGTTTTTAAACAATGCCAGCATTCCAAATCCTATTGCAACCGTTTCTTCCAATACCTTATTTACTGTTTTAATCACCGATAGTATCTGTAAACTTTCTGCAAGCTTATCTACCAACGTTACTACCGACCTCCTGCCTCCCGTAATTACCGCCTCCAAATCTAATGATATGGATTGTGTGTTTAGCAGCGTGCAGCTAAAGGCAGTGGGCGCAGATGTATACTCCTGGTCTCCGGCTGCCAACCTTTCCAGCAGCACCATTGCCAATCCTATAGCCAAGCCGGCTATTACGCAACAGTACACAGTGGTGGGTACCAACAGCATTAACAATTGTAAATCCCGGGATACCATTACGGTATTTGTAAAATCACCTACCAACCCTACATCTTATATCCCGAACACTTTTACACCCAATGCAGATGGCAGCAATGATTGCTTTAGAGTTAGGGATTTTGGAACGGTTAAAACAGTGGACCTTATGATTTTTAACCGCTATGGCAATCTTGTTTTTCAAACTAAAAACGCCAATGATTGCTGGGATGGAAGCTACAAAGGTCAGCCCGCAGAAGTTGGCAACTATGTATACTACGTGAAGGTTTTGAATGATTGTGGGGAGGAAATTAAAAAAGGAAATTTATTGTTATTGAGATAATAAACCCGGTCAGACGGTCCCCGTCTGCACCGGCCACACAATAGCATTAAATAGAATTTCAACCTATCATATAGAGCAGGCTGCTGATGCAACCTGACTTTTTTACACCTAAAAAGTATTGCTTAATTTTAAGCTGTGCGAATCACTCAGAATATACTACCACATTACACTTACGAAGATTACAAACTTTGGGAAGGTAAATGGGAACTGATTGATGGGTTTCCTATTGCCATGAGACCATCACCGGTTCCCAGGCACCAGTTGGTAGCTGCGTCATTGAGAGCTGAAATCAGTATTGCATTAAAAAAATGTAATTATTGCAGAGTTTATGATCCTATTGATTATTTAATTAGTGAGGATACTATTGTGCAACCAGATATTATGGTACTATGTAAAAAGCCTACCAAAAAATTTATAGACTTTCCGCCTTCGCTTGTTGCCGAAATTCTTTCGCCGTCTACCGCCCTGAGAGACCGCAATACAAAGTTCGAGCTTTACCAAAATGAAGGCATTAAATATTACCTCATTGTAGATGCTGATGCAAAAAAAATTGAGGTATACCAGTTAGTAAATAATAGCTATGCACTTGTAAACGAAAATGCTTCGGAGGAGTTCGAATTTACATTTGAGGAAGAATGCAAAGCCAAGGTAAACCTGGCAGATATTTGGAGGGAATAATTCTTAGCGATATTAGGTTGAAAGTTTCTCGATATCATCGAGGTCCTTGAAGCGGCCTGATGCTTTTTTAGCACTCAATAATTGATTATAGCTGATGAATCTTACCGGCAGATCCTGATCCATAAACAACTGGGAAGAATTAAACGCTTCTTCGAAATTCAACCCCTTTACTTTTTTCATGATATCGATGCTTACAGGCTCGATGCCAAATGTGAAGACTTCGATTGCATCATTATCCAAAAAGTTTTGTTCGGATAAATCTGTGGTAGGCAAGCCGAAATTTAAAAAGGCATTCCGCAATTTTAAATAATTTTCTTTGGTGGTATTAACCCAAATATCAAGGTCACCTGTAGTCCGGCGGTAACCATGAAGAATTACAGCATAGCCGCCTACCAATATATACTCAACATCTGAATCGTTGAGTGCTCTTATAAAATCTCTAAAATCTTCATTAAAAATATTTCCCACTATTGTAGATGTTTACGCATGCCGGTGATCTCTTTGACCATTTTTGGAGGATTTTCCGGATCAATCCCATAAGCCATACAGGTAAGGTACCAGGCTTGTTTTAATCTCTCCCTTAAAGGCACATCTTTAGCAAAAACTTTGCTTCGTTCTGTTTCCGCATGTGTCTGTATTTTAGAAACCGTTTTGTCTAATTTATACATATTCAAATTTACATAAATTCCGCAGTTCTGGTAACTTTGCCATTTCACCTTTCACCTTTCACCTTTCACCTTTCACCTTTCACCTTTCACCTTTCACAATTAACCTTTCACCTTTCACATATCACCTTTCACCATTCAACCCCTACT
>JANPJW010000327.1:0-4657 GCA_031425715.1 Chitinophagaceae bacterium
ACCGGTGGCAATACATATTGTGCTACTGTAGTACTGGCGCCTATTTTTAATTTGCCGCTATGGGTTTGTGTAAAGCTGTTCATTTCAAACTCAAGATTACGATGCACTGTAAATAATTCTTCTGTGTATTGCAAAAGCGTAGTACCCGCAGGCGTGAGTTTTATTTTTGTACCATTCCGGTCAAACAGCTTTACCTTAAAATTGTTTTCTATTTCGTGTATGTGTTTGGTGACGGCAGGCTGGGTAATAAATAATTCTTCCGCAGCTTTGGTAAAGTTGAGGCGTTTGGCAACGGTGTGAAAGACCTGCAGTCGAAAGTCGAACATATATAAACTGTTTAGTTTTTAGAGATATAAAAATACAGCAGCCCGTGTTGTGAATCCTGAATATAATAATTACTTAACTGCCTGTCCCTTTGTTGGAATATGAAATCTGCCGGGGTGAAGCGGGTGTTACCGCCACCCGGGTCCTTGGCAATGAGGAATCTTTTGCAACCAGTGCGCTGATGCTGCAAATGACTGGTATGGCAGCCGGCAATGTTTGCATCGAAGTACGCCAATAACATCATCACCCCGCCCGGAAATCCAGGGAAGGAGCGTTGCACCGGGAGGTTTTACACAAGACCGTGAAATACATCTTAAAAATAAGCACAAGCAGCGGAGCGAAAGCTGCAAGAAGAGGTACAATACACATGGGTGGGGTTTTCATCCACACAAAAAGCCATCCTGAATGAACAGGATGGCTTTTTGCTCTACATAAAATCTGCAAAGAGACACTATGTATCTTGATATATAATCTAACCCGGAAACTTTGCCTTTAAAAAAATTGGGGGCGTGAATAGAAATTCAACCCCGTTTTAAAATCCAATATCCTATGAAAAACCGAGGCGAATCTAAGCCCGAAAAGGGATGTTCAACAGCCAAGTATAGGAAAGGGCTTTTTTAGTAGATGAAAACCAGCGTTGAGTAGGTATTGAATTTTAAATGCACGAAATGATTTATTTTTAGGTACTCATGGAAGCAAATGTTCTTACCTGCCTGGTAGCAGATGATGATGAAGTATACCGGGAAACCATTTTGCAACAGCTGGCACTGATCCCTCACCTAACATGTGTGGCAGTATGCAGCAGTGCCACAGAGGCCCTGGCCCAACTGGCAACCAGCAGCCCCGACTTGCTGATACTCGATATTGAAATGCCGGGCCTTACGGGCATTGAACTGGCACGAAGCCTTTCTGTATTGCCCATGATCATATTCATCAGTTCCCACAGCAGCTATGCCGCAGATGCTTTCGAGGTAGATGCCCTGGACTATTTGGTAAAGCCCGTAGCTACGCACCGGCTTTTAAGGGCAGTAGACAAAGCCAGGCAATTGTCAGAATTAAAAAAAGGCGTTCCCACAAATGAAGGGTTTAAGCAGGAAAATGAACAATCCTTTTTTATAAGGGATAAAAACAGCTTTGTACGCATCCTCTATACAGATGTTGTGTATGTAGAATCGCTGGGCGATTTTGTCAATATTTTTTTAACCGATGGCGATAAAAAAATTGCGCTGGTTAACTTAAAAAATATGGAGCAGCAGTTGCCGGCCGCAAAGTTTATTAGAATATCCCGCACTTATATGGTAAACAAAGAAAAAATAACTTCGGTAGACAGCAATTTTGTTTACCTCGGAAAAATGCAGCTACCGGTGGGTAAAACCTACGTCGATGCCTTGCTGCAAGCTGTTGTGGGCAAAAATTCCATTAAAAGATTTATTTAAACACCGGGAAAAAATGCATAAAATTTTTTGCAGCGTGCTTTTACTCTGCACGCTACTATGCGGCAGCGCACAGACCACTTCATCTATAGACACCCTGCTAAAAGCGGCAGACCGTGAGCAAAGGGACACGGTACGGATGAAACTTTACAACAAGCTGGGCGACTTTTACATGAACAACAACGCCGGTAAAGCCATCGAATATTTTGAAAAAGCCAAAAGTATTGCGGAGAAGAACGGCCTTCTGCTGAAAGCTTCCAATAATTTTTACAGCATCGGCTTTTGTTACCTCGTAAAAGCCAACTACGAAAAAGCTTTGTTCAACTACCAGCAATCTATTAAGGGTTATGAAAAACTGAAAGACAGTTTCAGACTTTCTAATGCGCTCATGTCTGTAGGAAATGTATATTTTCAAAATAAAGACGCAGGTAAAACAGATGAGTACTACGACAAGGCAGAAAAGCTGATACTTGCCATGAACGACAGCATGCAACTGGCCAGCATTTACGACACAAGAGGCATTACCTACGACCAAATGGGCAAGTACGATTCCGCCCTGCTGTACCACAATGCCTCCTACCGCATTTCTTCTTTGACAGGCGATACTGAGTATGCCATGAACAGTCTTTCCAATATGGGCCTCACTTACAAACACCAGTTTAAGACTGCAGAGGCCTTGAAAAAATTTGACAGCGTACGCATGTACTTTGAAAAGAGTGAGGCGCCGGTGGATAGATTTGCAGCAGTTTACAACAACATAGCGGCCACGCAAGCCCAGGCTGGCAATTACAGCGCCGCCCTTGCTGCTTTTCTTAAGAGCCTTGCTTATGCAAAACAAGCAGGCAGCCCCAGCATAGAAATGGAAAATTATAGAAACATGGCCGATATGTTTGGCAGCATGAAAAACTTTGAGCAGGAGGCCAACTATCTTAAAAAATATTACCAGGTTAAAGACAGCATTTTTACCATTGATAGCAAAAACCAGCTCACACAACTGGAGGCAGACTACCAGGTAGAAAAGAAAAATATAGAAATCGTACAGCAAGAAGCAGAAGTTGCCAAACAAAAAGGCCAACGTAATATTTTGATCACCATCACCCTGGCGGCAATTTTAATGCTGGCAGCAGGCGGCTATTTGTATACAGAGACCCGCAAAAATAACCGGGCGCTCCAACTAAAGAATATCCAGATCAATGAGCAAAAGAATGAACTGCAAACGCTCAACCAGGTAAAAGATCGCCTCTTCAGCATCATCAGCCACGATCTCAGAAACCCGCTGGTAACGTTGCGTTCGTACCTGGCCCTGGCTGACAATGATGCGCTGGCACCAGAAAAAAAACTACAATTTAAAATGCAAACCTTGCAGGCTGTCATCAACACGGGGGACATGCTGGACAACCTGCTAGCCTGGGCCAACGTGCAAATAAAAAATACCCCCAGCCGCATTGTGCCCATTAACCTTGCAGACTGTGTATGGGACACCGTTCAGCATGTAGAGGCACAGGCCTTGCAAAAGCAGGTGGTTGTGCAGCAGCAACTGGAGGCGCCCACAGCTTTGGGAGATTACGACATTGTGGCCATAGCCCTGAGAAACCTGGTTACCAACGCCATTAAATTTAGTGATGCCGGGAAAAATATTTTCCTGCTTTCTACTAAAGAAAATGATCGTGTACACTTAACCGTTAAGGATGAGGGAGTAGGGTTGAGCCAACATCAAATTGCCGGCATCCTGACCAAAGGAAATACTTCTACTGCCGGTACGCAAGGCGAAAAAGGAAGTGGACTTGGTTTATTTTTAGTAATAGAACTGTTGGAAAAAATAAATGCAA
The DNA here is from genome assembly GCA_031425715.1 of Chitinophagaceae bacterium. Taxonomy (GTDB): domain Bacteria; phylum Bacteroidota; class Bacteroidia; order Chitinophagales; family Chitinophagaceae; genus Ferruginibacter. The sequence goes on from JANPJW010000327.1 coordinate 3,587, forward strand.
CGCTTACAATTGAAAGCGAACCCGGCAAGGGCAGCAGCTTTACGATTGTGATGGATGGGGTTTAAAAGAAAATGCCGGAATGTATAATCCCGGCATTTGTTGCTATTGGCGAAATGCTTAATTCAGATTGAGCGCTCTACCTTTTGGATATTTTACGCTGTAACTAATCCGGACTTTCTTGCTTTCCCCCGGCGCCAGTTGCAGCTTCCAGGTAAGTACGCCAATCTCTGCGTTGATGGCAGCCCCATCGCTGTCCAACAATTCTACTTCTATTTCTTTATTGGTGCTGATGGGATACTGATCTTTCAGCATGAAATTAATGGCATCTTTTTTATTATTCTTTACCGTGAGTTCATAGGTAATAATTTGAAGTTTATTAGACCCCAGGAATTTAACACTGCTAAAATCTGCCAACTTTTCTCTTTTCACCACCACTCTTTTGTCTTTGCCCAAGGTAAGGTTCAGGGTATCGTTGGTGCTGTTGGGGTCAATGAATGATTTACCCACATACGTTCCTTCAAAAATAATATTGGCTTCTCCTGCAAGCAGGTTTAGTTTTTCCCATTCGCTGATTTCAGTAAGTAAGAACGCATCCTTATCCAACTTAGGAACAGCATAAAATTTAAACAAACCGTTTACGCTTGCCTCTTTGATGGTAGCTATCTGCTGTTTGCCATTGGTGGGCACATCATAAGGCATGTCTATATCGTAGGTAACATCCAGTTCATTATCCGCTACAGAAACATAATCTTCCAGGCCCTCTTTCAAGGTAACGACAACTGCACCATTAGCAGCTCTTGAACCATAAAGAGCTGTAGCAGATGCATCTTTTAAAACATTCATTTCTTTAATAGCATTCTGGTTTAATCTTGCAAAATCTGAGGCACTCATTTCGGCACCATTTACGATATAGATGGGGGCATTATTATCCTTGAGGCTATTAGCACCTCTTATTTTAATTGAGTTACTTGCCCCGGGACTTGAAGAACCATATCCGGTTACTACTACTTCCTCTAAATTTGATTGTATAGTATTGGATTTACTGAGGTCTCTCTCCATCACACTTACCGG
>JANPJW010000328.1:0-2486 GCA_031425715.1 Chitinophagaceae bacterium
TTATGCAGAAGATATGGTGCACCCCAATTATGCGGCCACCAACTATGTTTGGGAAAAATTTGTGGGCGCTTGTATAGAAGAATCATCTAAGGATTTGATGGCAGAAATTTATAAGATCAATGCGGCGGTGCAGCACAAGCCTTTCAACCCTGATTCGGAAGCACACCAAAATTTTAGAGGCAAATACTTGCAGGCCTGTGTTGCGCTGCAGGAAAAATATTCGTGGCTGGATCTATCTGGGGAGATTAACTTTTTTGGTGGGCACCAATAGCATTTAGCAACCGCTGAGTGCATAGAATAGAAAAATGTCCAGGTCATTGTTGCTATCCATGCCTTCCATCCGGCAGGCAGGTACAAAATTGTATCATCAAATTATTGAATACAAATACCTTTTAGTAGGTTGGTGTCATTACATAACGAAAAGATTTATAGGCTATGCTAAATGACTGCTATGTATGGCGCAAAATATCTGCTCGACAAATCATTGTAAACTAATAATACTATTATGAAAAAGTTACAATTCAAAGTAAGCATCAATGCGCCTGTGACCAGGATATATGATTTTATGCTTGGGACTAATAGTAAATCAACTTATGAGGAATGGACTTCTGTGTTTAACCCAACATCGACCTTTGAAGGAAGCTGGGAAAAGGGAAATAAAATTCTATTTGTTGGAGTAGATGCGAAAGGAGAAAAGGAAGGTATGGTTTCCAGGATAGTAGAAAACATTCCCAACCTCTTTGTTTCAATTCAACATTATGGCCTTCTAAAAGCAGGCAAGGAAATTACAGAAGGACCGGAAGTGGAGAAATGGGCCAACGGATTTGAAAACTATACCTTCGAAGATAGCAACGGTACTACAAGCGTTACTGTTGACTTAGACATCACAGAAGATCTTGAAACTTACATGAACCAGCACTACCCAAAAGCACTGGAAAAGCTAAAAGAACTTTGCGAAATGTAACCGCTTCAAGAAAATCTTAAAGTGCCAGGAAATAAACCTAAGCATCGATATGAAATTAGCATCTACCATTATTCTCTTAACATTTGCCACTCTGGGAATTCCTTCGTTAGCAAGTTCGCAGAGCTTTACTATTGATAGTTCGAAAAAGTCAATGGACATTACTGGTGATTTTAACGGTGCTGCCATTCATCTTCCAGCAGTAAAAAAGCGACCTGAATTTCCAGGTGGTAAAGAAGGATGGCAAAATTTACTGCGTACCAATATCAATATCAAAGTTCCTTTTGCAAATAAGGCGGTTCCTGGTATTTATGAAGTAATGATTCGGTTTATCGTTGGGAGTGATGGTAAACTTTGGGGCATTGGCGCTGATTCTAATTGCGGGTTTGGGATGGAAACTGAAGTGATTCGCTGTTTCAAAAAGAGTGTGGATTGGATCCCGGCAGAAACCGAAAGCGGTAAAAAGGTAACTTATACTCTACGAACTATGGTGGTTTTTACCGTAAAACAAAAGGATGTAACGATCAGCTTTCCGTAAGGTAACTGCTAAGAATGTATTTGCGGACTTCAGAAACGGTGGGCATGCCATACTTTCCTATGGCTATCAGATTTCGCTATGGCATTTTATGAGTGTAGTGTAATATTCTTTCCAATTTTTCAGTTATATAGGTTATCTTAATAATTCAATTAGGTCACCTACAAAATTCTCAAGTTTGTACTCTCCATTTCATCTTGTACTAAGTTTTAAAAGGCTACTTTTTGTAGTTTAATAAGTAAATTTGAAAAACGAAATTCCATGACAACAGCTCCATTAGATATCGAATTTAGTAAATACTGGGTGCAGTTATCCATGTCTCAGAAGCAGTCTCTTTTAAATGTTATCAAGTCGTTTTTCAGCGACAAGGAGGTCTGCTCGATAGAGGACTACAACCAGGAATTGGCGGATGGAGAAGCAGCATATGAGTCCGGTGATTTTATAACACAGGAAGAAATGCTTAACCTAATCCGGAAATGGTAGAGCCCGAGCGTAAAATCGTTTGGAGCCGAAACGCTCAGCAACAGCTTGAGCGGATATTCAAGTATATCCTACACCATTCTGAAAAAAATGCCCGGATGGTTCTGGAAGAAATTGTTTTATCAGTAAACAAAGCCCAACATAATCCTGAATTTTACGGACCAGATAAGTTCAAAGAAAATAATGATGGTTCCTACAGGGCTTACGAAATACATCATTATAGAGTCTCCTATCGATTTGCGGGCGATACAATCAGAGTTTTAAGAGTTAGACATACAAGTAGGAAACCAAAAGATTACTGAAGTTAGAAGGAGGCCCTTCTCCTCAATGTATCCTATCACCCCTCACATCTTCACTACTCATCAACTCCTTTTCATAAGCCAGCCATTCTGCCCAGCGGGTTCTCACTATTTTTTTGTCAAGGTAATGTTCGGCAAGGGTGATGAACAACGTGTAATGCCCGGCTTCACTTTCCATAAACCTGCGGTAAAACTTCCGCATGTAATCATC
>JANPJW010000329.1:0-3248 GCA_031425715.1 Chitinophagaceae bacterium
GTTATATGATCGTATATCCGGTAAGTTGAGTTTAGGAAGGTCGGTCTTCATTTCCACCAAAGAAACCCTTGAAAAATTACCGGGTATAAAAGGGCAGGGCCTGAAGGGTGGCGTATTGTATTACGACGGCCAGTTTGATGACTCCCGCCTTGCGCTCAACCTTGCTCAAACCATCCTAGACAAAGGAGGAGAAGTCATCAACTATATGAAAGTAACCGGCCTGTTGAAGAATGAAGCTGGAACAATCAGGGGTGTGCAGCTGTTGGACCAGGAACAAAATGAAGGAATGGAAGTGCATGCAAAAGCGGTGGTGAATGCAACGGGTGTTTTTGTAGACGATATTTTGCAAATGGATAAACCCGGGAGCGAAAAAACTATTTGTGTGAGCCAGGGGGTACACCTGGTATTGGATAAATCATTTTTTCCTTCAGAACATGCGCTGATGATTCCCGAGACGAGCGATGGAAGGGTACTGTTTGCAGTGCCCTGGCACGGCAAAGTGGTACTGGGCACTACTGATACACCGGTAGAACACGCATCTCTTGAGCCTGTAGCGCTGGAAAATGAAATAGCCTTTATTCTGGAAACTGCAGCTGCCTATTTCACGAGCAAACCTACACGCAACGATGTGCTGAGTGTATTTGCCGGGCTAAGACCGCTGGCAGCTCCTAAAAAAGGACAACAAAAAACCAAGGAGATTTCCCGCAGTCATAAGATCATCATTTCTTCCTCTAAACTTTTTACCATACTCGGTGGCAAATGGACTACCTACCGTAAAATGGGTGAAGATATGGTAGACAGGATAGAACAAGAATTGCTGTGGACACATAAGAACTCCACCACAAGGGCCTTACACATTCATGGTTATAAAACCGGTACAGACTGGGCCAATCCATTTTATTTTTATGGAAGTGATGAAGCTCCTTTGCGGGCAGCAATGAATGGTACGTCACAGCAATGGCTAAGCGAAGACCTCAGGATTCATAAACAACAGATCACTTGGGCGATAAGGAATGAGATGGCCAGAACGCTGGAAGACGTTTTAAGCCGGCGAACAAGGGCCCTGTTTTTAAACGCAAAAGAGTGCAGGCGCATTGCGCCTGAAGTGGCCGCCATCATGGCAACTGAACTGGGCAAAGATGAGCATTGGAAAGAGAGTCAGCTAAAAACCTTCCATGAAATATCGGAGCAATACTTTTTGAAATGACGGAAGCCACGGTACTACCTGGGCAGATATTTGGAAAACGATACGTAAAAAATAGATCACAAATGACTCCGTAATTCGGGGTGCGCAGTGTTCTATTAATAAATTTCTGCCTGTTCAATTTATCGTTATTTTTAATTGCTTAAAAACTTGCCATGTCTAAATTTATCTTGTCCCTGGACCAGGGTACTACCAGTTCCCGTGCCGTCATCTTCGATAAAAACAGCAACATCGTTGCTATAGCACAAAAGGAGTTTACACAAATATTTCCGCAGCAAGGCTGGGTAGAACATGACGCCAATGAAATATGGAGCACCCAGCTAGGCGTAGCAACAGAAGCAATCCTCAAAGCAGGTATCACTGTTCATGATGTAGCAGCCATTGGCATTACCAATCAAAGAGAAACTACCGTGGTGTGGGATAGAAAAACAAGCCAGCCTGTTTACAATGCCATCGTGTGGCAAGATAGAAGAACCGCAGATTATTGCGACATGCTAAAACGGGAGGGTCATGCCGAAACCATAAAAGATAAAACCGGGCTGGTTACCGATGCCTATTTTTCTGGTACCAAGGTAAAATGGATTTTAGAAAATGTGGCAGGTGCAAAACAAAAAGCGGATGCCGGTGAACTGTGTTTTGGAACCATAGACAGTTGGCTGCTTTGGAAACTCACGAATGGTAAAGTACATGCGACTGATGTGTCCAATGCCTCCCGCACCCTGATGTACAATATTCATGACTTGAAGTGGGATGAAGAATTATTGAGTTTGTTTGGAATCCCCTCCTCCATGTTGCCCGATGTGCGCAGCAGCAGCGAAGTGTACGGCCACACACAAAATATTTTAACTGCAGTAAACATCCCGGTGAGTGGTATAGCAGGCGATCAGCAATCGGCGTTGTTTGGGCAAATGTGCACACAGCCCGGAATGGTTAAAAATACATATGGCACTGGTTGCTTTATGTTGATGAATACCGGCAGCAAACCCGTAGTATCCAAAAATAATTTGCTAACAACCATTGCCTGGAAAGTAGATGGACAGGTTCAATATGCACTGGAGGGCAGTGTGTTTATTGGTGGGGCCGTAGTGCAGTGGCTGAGAGATGGATTGAAAATCATTCAAACCTCAGGGGATGTAGAAGCGCTTGCTTCTAAAGAAAATGACAATGGTGGGGTGTATATGGTACCTGCCTTTACGGGTCTTGGAGCGCCCTACTGGAACCAGCATGCCCGTGGTATTATTGTTGGCATTACAAGGGGTAGTACAGATGCACACATTGCCCGGGCCGCCATAGAGAGCATTGCCTTTCAATCTATGGATGTATTAAAATCTATGGAAGCAGATGCAGGGTTACCCATTAAAGAAGTAAGGGTAGATGGGGGCGCCACCATCAACAACAATCTCATGCAATTTCAATCAGACATCTTAAATACGAAAGTCATTCGGCCACAGGTAACAGAAACCACGGCCCTGGGTGCAGCTTACCTTGCCGGCCTGGCAGTTGGTTTTTGGAAAGATATAGATGAGTTGCAACAGTATTGGCAAATGGACAAAGAGTTTGCACCCACCATGACTAATGATGATAGAAACGGCCTGCAAAAAAAATGGAAAAAAGCCGTGAAAGCAGCGCAGGCCTGGGCCGAAGATTAACATGGTTAATTTTTGATGGTTGCCAAATTTAAAAACCTTAAAACACACTTAATATGTCTCCATTTATCGGCGAATTAATTGGCACAGCTGTGCTCATCATCATTGGCAATGGTGTGGTAGCCAACGTTGTTTTAGACAAAACGAAAGGACAAAACAGCGGATGGATTGTAATCACATTTGGCTGGGCCATGGCCGTATTTATGGGAGTATACAGCTCTAACAACCTGGGTGGTGGCGGTCACCTGAATCCCGCCATCACCATCGCACTGGCGCTGTTTAAAGGCTTTGAATCTGAGATGATTTTACCCTATATAGCCGGGCAAATGTCGGGCGCTTTCCTTGGCTCCGTGATTGTATGGTTGGCCTACCACCAACATTTTACTGCCACAGAAAAC
>JANPJW010000330.1:0-7042 GCA_031425715.1 Chitinophagaceae bacterium
GCTTGCTGCGTTAAAGAATTCTGAAGAAGTTTATTTTGAAATGGACCTGGATGACATGTCCAACACATTGGGCGCAATGATGTTTATGAACATGAAGGATGGCAAAACGCTCAAAGATCTTTACACAGAGGAAGAGTACAACAAACTACAATTGTTTTTCAAAGATTCCCTGCGTACAAACCTTGGTTTGTTTCAAAAAATGAAGCCTCTTTTTCTAGAGGCATTTGTCTATCCAAAATTGCTTAGTTGCAAAGAAATGAGTGGCTCTGAGCAAGAGTTGCTCAAGATAGCCGGCCGGGAAAGAAAAGAAATTCGGGGTTTCGAAACAATCGCCTTTCAGGCATCTGTTTTTGATAGTATACCATATGCTGCCCAGGCCAAAAGCCTTTTAAACAGCGTGGACAGTATTAACAACAACAAACTGTTATTTGAAAAAATGACGCAGGTGTATGTATCCCAGGAAATAGAAAAAATAGAAGCCATGTTTAAAGAGGAAGAGTTTGGTATGAAGGATGGCCTCGAAATTTTGCTGGATAAGAGAAATAAAAACTGGGTAGATCAGCTAAAAAATATTTTGCCAAAGACCAATATTTTTATGGCTGTGGGAGCAGCCCATTTGGCGGGCGAAAAAGGAGTGATTGAATTGCTAAAAAAAGAAGGGTATACTTTGAGGCCCTTGTTAAATAAATGAGGAGGCTGGGGGTTGGATACAGGATGATAGATGCTAGATGTTAGTTGCTGGATACTGGAAGCTGGATACTAGATTTGGATGCTGCCGGCGCATGGATGGATGTTAAAAAAATGCGGGTCAGTGTTTCGCCCATTGTCCCCCTACAGAATGTGGCGCCAGGCTTTCACCTTTGACCTTTCACCTTTGCAACCTTACTTAATCACAACGTCCTTAATCGTCTTCCCTCCGAGAGCTTCGTTTACTCGTTTCATTATAGTATCTTTTTGGTAAAGCAATTCGTTTCTCAAGGGTGCCACAGTTGTGGTAATAAAAAGCGTAGTGCCAATAATCTGGATTTTATCAGTGTACTTGGCTACCGTTTTGCCCATCATAGATTCCCACACTTCTTCTATCTGAATAGCCTGTATGTAGGTTTTAAATTTGCTGTTTTTCAAAAACAGCTGCATGGCATCCTGTAAAGAAATTTCTCCCATGAGGTAAAGGTAGAATTTTAAAGATGGTTGGGTGGAGAAAATAGAACCTGGATTTTGAAATAGAATTCAATCACGAAACTATAACTCAATTATCTGTGCCTGAATGTGCAGACTGGAAAGGGCCTGCTCTAATCTTTCCCTGTGAGTATCTGTAATAAATACCTGTCCGTCGTTTTGTACACATACCCAATGCAATAGGTTCTGCATACGGCTTTCGTCCAGTTTTTCAAAAACGTCATCTAGCAGTAGTAGCGGGGCAAAGCCCTTGTTGGCCTTGATGATCTCAAACTCCGCCAGTTTCACCGCAAAAAGTAAACTCTTTCGCTGCCCTTGCGAGGCAATACTTTTAAATGGCTGACCATTTAACTCAAAAGATAAATCGTCTTTGTGTGGCCCGGCATTGGTACGTTGCAGGTAGCCATCTCTTTCCCGGTTTTTAATAAGAAGTTCTTCTAAACTATGTTGGAGCAATTTACTTTCATACCCAATACGAACCACTTCCTCGTTTTCTGCAATTTGTTGGTAAAAATTCTGCACGAGGGGAAGGAGTTGCGCCGTAAAGGATTTTCGTTTTTGAAAAACATAATTACCCGGAGCGGCAATCTGTTGATCTAATATCTGTAGCAATGGCTCATCTGTAACTCCTTTTTCTGCAAATTGTTTGAGCAGGCTGTTTCGCTGCAGCAACACCTTGTTATAAATCATCAGTTGCTGCAGGTATTGTGCATCCAATTGGCACAAAATAGTATCCATTAACTTTCTCCTGCCTTCGCTGCCACCTGTGATGATTTCTATGTCGTCGGGTGCAATCATTACCGTGGGTAAGAGCCCAATGTGTTGGGAGAGTTTTTCATACGGCACCTCGTTTAGGTAAAGTTCTTTTTTTACCGCAAGCCGGTTAATGCAAACCACTTTTTGAGGGATGGAACTGTTTTCGAAATGCGCTTCTAAGCGAAATCCTTCCTGGTTAAATCGAATGTTTAATTGGTCAGATCCTGTAAAATAACTTTTAGTGAAGCAGCAGTAGTAAATCGCATCCAGCAGGTTGGTTTTGCCTTTTCCATTAAGCCCGCAGATACCCACCACCCTGGAGGAAAAATCAAATGAATTAAATTCGTAATTCTTAAACAGTGTAAGAGATATCCTGGATAGTTGTAGCATGAGGCCGCAAGTTAAAACCTTTCAGAGGTTTCAACGGTTTCAAGGGTTTAAAAAGTTGGTGAAAGTTTAAGAAGCCACAGGTTTAAAAGGTTTCAAGGTTTCAGGGGTTTAAAAAGTTGGAGAAAGTAGGAGAGGCCGCTGGTTTAACCGGTTTCAAGGGCTCAATGGTTAAAGAATTTTATAATTGGTTGAGGCAGTCCGCAAAGTTCAAGTGCTGCTCGCTCTTAAACCCCTGAAACCCCTCCAACCTTTGAAACTTTTGAAACATCCCACCCCTTTGGAACTTTCGAAACCCTTTTAAAAGCTTTGGAACGTTTTTCTACCTTTCTCCCTTATATTTGCAACCTAAAATTTAAAAGGCATTGGCAACAAAATTCTCGAAAGAAACCTACCTGTACTGGTACGAATTAATGCTGTTATTGCGCCGTTTTGAAGAAAAAACGGGCCAGTTGTATGGTATGCAAAAAATACGTGGTTTCTGTCATTTATACATTGGCCAGGAAGCAATTGCCGCCGGTTGTATGACAGCTACAAACCCCGATGACAAATTTATTACGGCTTATCGTGATCATGCCCTGGGTATTGCCAAAGGTCTGACAGCAAATGCCTGTATGGCCGAGCTGTATGGCAAAGCTACGGGTTGCAGCAAGGGCAAAGGAGGCAGTATGCACTTCTTTGGTTTGAAGGAAAACTTTTTTGGCGGCCACGGTATTGTGGGCGCACAAATAGGCACCGGTGCCGGACTTGCTTTTGCAGAAAGGTACAACGGCACTCAAAACGTGGTGCTTTGTTTCTTTGGTGATGGAGCTGCCCGCCAGGGTATGCTGCATGAAACATTTAACATGGCCATGCTATGGGACCTGCCGGTAGTATTCATTTGTGAAAACAACCATTACGCTATGGGAACTTCCGTGTCCCGCACGAGTAAAACTTTGGATATATACAAACTGGCCGATGCTTACGAAATGCCAAGTGATAGCGTAGACGGAATGAGCCCTGAGGATGTTCACAATGCCGTGCTTAGAGCGGTGAACCGTGCCAGGGAAAAGGGTGGTCCAACTTTATTGGAAATTAAGACTTACCGATACAAAGGTCACAGTATGAGTGATCCTCAAAAATACCGTACCAAAGAAGAGCTGGAAGCCTACAAAGAAAAAGACCCAATTGAACACGTATTGAATGTTTTGAAAACAACCTATAGTGTATCTGATGCCGATATAGAAATAATTGTAGAGAGGGTAAAGGCCGAAGTAGAAGAATCTGTAAAATTTGCTGAAGAAAGCCCATGGCCTTCTGACGATGAATTGTTGAAAGACGTTTATGTACAGGAAGACTATCCTTTCATTGTAGATTAAATAATAACATTGCCAAAACAAGTTATTGGATAAGTTTTCCAACAACATACTCTAAACACTGCCAGCAAAAACAGCCAACAACTGGCAGTACATTAACCAAAAAATATGTTAGAAAAAAACGTGATCGAGCCAACCACCAAACCCGTTGTAAGTGTTGAACCGCTGGATAAGGCTAAAGGTTTTTGGGAAAACTACAGCAAACAAATTGTGTATATAGGAAGTGCAATTATCATTTTAATTGCGGCCTGGTACCTGTACAAAAATTTTGTTGTAGCGCCCAAGGAAGCCAAAGCAAGTGAACTTATTTTTCCTGCCGAAAACTTATTTGCAAAAATGGCATCGGGCAATTTTAGTAAAGACTCTGTGAACATAGCTCTGAACGGCGGAGATTTAAATGGTAAAAAAGTTACCGGACTTTTAAAGATTGCAAGTCAATATGGTGGAACGGCTGCCGGCAATCGTGCCAATTACATGATTGGTGCCAGCTACCTTCACATCGGAGAGTTTGCCAAAGCACTTACGTATCTCCAGGATTTTGATGGCAATGGCGCCACACAGGTACAAAGCAAAGCCTACCTTTTGATGGGCCATGCATATGCCGAACAAAAAAAGACTTCCGAAGCACTGACCAATTATAAGAAAGCTGCCAGCGTGAATAGTAAGGATGAATTTTTTGCTGCTGATGCCTTGTTGACAGCGGCGGCATATGCGGAATCTATCGGTGATACCAAAGAGGCCATAAGCCTGTATAAGGAAGTAACAGAAAAGTACCCATCCAACATAGGCGTGCAAAATGGAGAAATAGAAAAAAATCTTGCAAGGTTAGGCGAATTTGAATAACTGGTAAAAATAATATAGTATGGCTTTTAGCTCCACACAAATAACCAGCACCACAGGCATCCAATTAAAAAAGGATGCCTGTGTTGTTGTAGTAAGTACCGAATGGAATGCACACGTGATAGATATCCTGGAAGAGGGCTGTTTAAAAGTGTTGAGAGCGCATGGTATAGCCATCAAGCAAATTAAAGTGCCCGGTGCCTTTGAAATTCCGTTTGCCATCAACGCTTATTGGGAAAAAACAAAATACCATGTATGCAAGGCCGATGCTTTTATAGCCCTGGGCTGTGTTATTAAAGGAGACACACCTCATTTTGAATATGTATGTTCAGCCATTACACAAGGCATTGCCCAACTAAACCTTAAATTACCAGTGCCGAGTATTTTCGGTGTGCTCACGGTAAACAATCAGCAGCAGGCCGACGAAAGAACCGGAGGCGTTCATGGTCATAAAGGTGAAGAGGCTGCCGCAACTGCACTTAAGATGATTGCTCTTTCCCAGTCTTTTGATACCCCACCAGCTTCTTAGGCAGCCCTTGCTCCGCTGGTTATTTTCTCTAACATCTTTATTATGAAAGTACAATTATTTGTTCCATGCTTTGTAGATCAGTTGTACCCGTCTACTGCCTTTAATATGGTGAAAGTACTAGAGAAAGCTGGCTGCGAAGTGGAATACAATGCCAACCAAACCTGTTGCGGGCAGCCAGCTTTTAACGCTGGTTTTACGAGCGAGTGCAAGTCTGTTGCAACCAAATTTGCAAAAGATTTTGAGGGAGGCGATTATGTTGTTTCTCCCAGTGCAAGTTGCACTGGCTTTGTTAGGAATTACTATCCAAAATTGTTTGACAACACAACCGTTCACAACAGTGTAAAGGATTTGGCCAATAGGAGTTTTGAGTTTACTGAATTTTTGACGGAGGTATTGAGAATAGAAAATTTTGGTGCACAGTTCAATGGCAAAGCTACTTACCACGATAGCTGCGCCGCTCTTCGTGAATGTAAAATAAAAGCCGGTCCACGCAAGCTTTTAAGTTATGTGAAGGGTCTGGAGCTGGTAGAGATGGAAGACAACGAAACATGCTGCGGTTTTGGTGGCACATTTTCTGTAAAATTTGATGCTATTTCTACCGCCATGGCCGACCAAAAACTTAAACATGCCATGAACAGCGGTGCACAACACATCATCTCTACTGATCTTAGTTGCCTCATGCAACTGGACGGTGTTATTAAAAATAAACAACTGCCCTTACAAACCATGCATATTGCAGATGTGCTGGCTCAAGGTTGGGAGTAGGTGATTAGTGATTAGTTAATTTTTTTCTTACTGATTAGTAAAGCAGTGATTAGTTAATTTGTTTTTTAGTGATTAGTAAAGCAGTAATTGGTAAACTTGTAATTAGAAGTGGTACTATTCATTAGACAACTACTCAATAACAAACTACTCACTAATCCACCAATCACCAATCACCAATCCACCAGTTGACTAAACTACCAATCACCAATCCACCAGTTAACTAAACTACCAATCACTAATCCATTAGTTAACTAAACTACCAATCACTAATCTACTAACCCACTAGTCAATCAACTCCCCGCAAGTTCCATAATCACATCCCACTCATCCTGCTTTACCGTTTGCACCGAGAGGCGGCCAAGTCTTACAAGATCCATATTGGCGAGGCGTACATCCTTTTTAATGACAGATAAGGGAACAGGATTTTTCAATTTTTTTACAGGCTTCAAATCAACCACTACCCAGGCGTTATCATCTGTGGTAGGATCCTGGTAAAATTCTTTGGCCACTTTGGCGATACCCACAATTTCTACCCCCTCGTTGCTATGGTAGAAAAATACCGAGTCTCCCTTTTTCATGTTCCTTAAATTATTTCTGGCACCATAGTTTCTTACACCATCCCAGTGGGTTACTTTATCTGTTACGAGGTTATCCCAACTATATTTAAAAGGCTCAGATTTTACCAGCCAAAACGCCATAATCTATTTTTTACTTGTCTAAAACTAAAGATGCTTAATCAACGTAAATTACTTGTTTACCGCTAGAATTTTAGACGCACGACACATATATTTTTTAATTATAAATTTATTTTTTATGACCTATCCCACATTTTCAACTTTGTTATTTGCAATGCCCGGAGGCTCAGAATGGATTTTAATAATCCTGATTGTTTTATTGATGTTCGGTGGTAAAAAGATTCCAGAATTAATGAGAGGTATTGGTAAAGGTGTACGTGAGTTCAAAGATGCCAAAGATCAGGTAGGTAGCGAAATTGAAAAAGGTATGAACGAAACTTCCCTACGAAAAGAGGAAATGGCTATACCCGTTAACGCTTAATTTACTGATAGTCATTTTTTGCCCAGCCCTATCGGCTGGGCTTTTTTATGCCCATAGGTTAAATAAGCAATATTGGCAGCTGGGGCAGCTTTGCAAGTACTGGATTACTCCCGGTACATATGTATATCAACTTCATTATGCTCCGCAGTTATTCATGAATCCTGGGACAGGGGAG
>JANPJW010000331.1:0-3753 GCA_031425715.1 Chitinophagaceae bacterium
ATCGCTTTTTAAAAAACGGTTATAATGATAGCCCTTCAAATTTGCTTAGGGACTTTATGAGCATAGATATAAACGATATAAACTTTTGCTCAGATGTTATTGCATTCATTAAATCGGAGTTGTTAAAACACAATAGACAAAACGATTAAAAGGAAAATATTCCCCCTAATTTACCTTGCTACACTTTGCCTTTTGGGATGCAAAGCAAAAAGACACCTCTCGAATTTAGAAATTAAAACTACAATCCAAAGTCAATTAGATAAATGTGTGGAGGCTGTAAATACCAAAACCATTAATTTATACTTGGATTTGATGCCTCCGGATTTTGTGATCAAAGAGCAGACTGGTGAAATTATAAGCCGTGAAAAGCAAAAAGAATACATAGTTAGAGATTGGGCTATTATTGATACCACTTTAATAAGCCAAATGGCGCTGATACAATACGAAAGAAATAACTTTTAAATGAGTTGGATAAATTCAAACATTATTTTGACAGTAACCTGGATTTTTACCGCTATTACCGATCTCAAAGCAATTACTCAGACCATAAACTTTTCTCTGGGGCAAATACGACATAAGGCTAACTGTTGATAGTTTTCTTTTGAGGCGGATGGAAGGTTCTGTACCAGCCACGATTTTAAAGTAGCTCAAATTCCGGCACATGACCGGTTGCAGGTTTACCTGGAGGAAGAATTATCTATTCTAGACCTTAAAGAAAATAATATGATTTCCCAAGATGTTCCCAAGGTGAAACTCTACTGGACAGAGTGTATAACCCTACTGGCACGCAGAACAACCTGCTCTATCAATACGCATGTCACTACTCCACAAACTCAATAACGCTTAGTCCTGGTTTATCCTCTTCATTCAATTTGTCCTGCAAGTAATATCTATGGTTGAGTCCGGTTAGAATAATGATTTTTTTACCGGCAAACTGTTTCGAATACTTTTGGATTTGATTCACCATGTGCGCATTTCTGGCATTCCAGAACTGAAATAAGTTATTGAACTCATCTACCACTGAACTGTCTGATATGTATTTTTTACCTAGCGGTAGTAGGACGGTTTCTTCTGAGAGGTATAGATCCCGGCTCTGGTCAATTATATCTGCCTTATTTATTCGGCTTAAAGTGGAGCTATCGATAAAACTGTAATAGTTGTTGTGTTTACTGACAAAGTCGGCATAAATAATACTGTCTGGTACAGATTTTTTAGCAAAAGATAAACGATCGTAAAAGGCCTCGTTCACTTCCCTTAAACTTTTTAAGTATTTACTTCTGGATGTAATAATGGTGTCGAAGGGTAAGATTGGAATGTCTTTATAGAGCCTGGAATATTTCTGAAGTGCTAGCTGTTCTATTCCCGGCTCCCACATTTTTAAAAAGGTTGCTGTTCTTAACCCAAAAACCCTTTTAAACTTTGTGCTTTGTTCCCATAATATGATGTCTGGCTTATTCTTTTTTAGTACCTCAAATAATGTTCTGTGATTAAATAATTTATTGCCGGAATGTATTGTGCCGATAATTATTATTTCCGTCCGTGATATTGCTGACTGGCCAAATGCAGTTGTAAAATAAAGAACCACTATTAAAGTTGTGAGTAAGACCCTGACTTTGTGTGAAGGAAATTTTGTGAAACGTTCTGAGTTTAGCGCCTGGCCGATTGACCGACTGGTTGCCCGGAATTTCAGTCTGTAGGGAGGCAGGGGATAAAAAATCATAGCCAACGATTATTGTTTATTCTGATACTCAACTTGGTTTTTCGGTTGAAACAGAATCTGATTAGCGACTTACTTGTGTTTACCATCAATCCTTACTGTCCTTTGCACCTGGAAGCCGGCTTTTTAACCAGGTTATTTGCCCACGGTGATTGGACTCGTGTTCACAAACATGAAACCACTTCCAGTAGGTATTTAATGCGCCTTCTTTTGACCACTCAGGATCAACTGCAAGAAGCCACTTATCATCCCTCTTTTTAAATTCCTCCAGTGTTTTTTGCCTCACTTCATTTATTCTATCCAAATAATATTTTACCTCCTGGCCCTTTATACTTTTGCGGCCTTCCTTGCCCATGTTCATTGCTAAATCCCACTCTTTTTTCTCGCTGTCATTAAATTCTTGCCTGCCTTCAAAGCTGTTAATCTGGTAATACTTATCAACCGCTCCCAGGTGCAGAATTAATGCAGCAATTGTATTGGCTTTGGGGTCATGCAAATAATCCAATTGGTCTATGCTGAGAGACTTTACGGCCTCTATGACGGTGTACCGGTTGTAATTTAACATTGAAACCAGTGTGCCAATATGGGGTGAATAACCTTCCAATGGTCCTATTACAAACAGGCTTTCTTCTGCCGGACAATCATTAGCCAATACGGCCTGGTTCCATCCGGATAAACCTAGCAGCCCAGTGGTAACAAGGGCGGTTTTCTTAACAAAATTTCGTCTGCTTTGCGAAGCGTTCATCGATTGCATAAAATTGACTTTAAGTTATGAAGGAAAGTGTTTTTGATGTTTGACAACGGCTGTTGGGCAGGAGTGAAGCGGGCGGAGGAAATAGCCTGTTTTGCCACCCCCAAGTCTTCACATGTTCCCATGTTTAAATCTATCAATAAAATAGGGGGTTTGCAAGTTCTGTTTAGCAAAATTCCATCCGCCGCATAGAAAATGGTTTTGCCTTTACGTGCAAAGCAGGTTAGGGGTCTGCTACAGTTTACGCTGTTATATTTTTACTTAAGTAAAATACATTGGTCATCTGTTCGCTTTCGCTCCACAAACGTTCAGCAACTTTTTTATCGTGAGCGTATTCATCAGCTTCTACTTTTGATGGGTACCCTCTTATTTGTTGAAACCCATCCGGACCAATGAATTCGCCCCCTTCCAGATTTTTATCCATGGCCGCATATAAAACAGGAAGCGCTCCTTTTGTTGCTGGTTGCAAAAACAGGTTGCCCAAAGGTCTTATCAACGCCGGGTAATATTGGTCGAGGTTCGTTTTTGCCAGCCCGGGATGGGCGGCTATTGAAATGCTGTCATAACCTTGTGCAGATAACCTTCGTTGCAGCTCAAAGGCAAACATCAGGCAGGCACGTTTGCTCTGCCCATACGCCTTTTTTTTACTGTATTTTTTTCTGGCCTGCAAGTCATCAAATTCAATCCCTGACCATTTATAAGATATACTACTGAGGGTTACTACCCGTGCATTGGGAGTTTTTGTGAGCGTGGGTAACAATAAATCAGTAAGCGCAAAATGGCCAAGGTAGTTGGTAGCAAACTGGTTCTCAAAGCCGTCTTCGGTTACTTTGTAAGGAGACATCATGATGCCTGCATTGTTTACCAGCAGGTGCAACTGTTGGTAGTGTTGCTGAAATTGGTCTGCAAATTTTCTTACTTCCCTGAGACCACTCGTATCCAGCTTTATGATATGGAGGGTTGCGTCCGGATGCAGGCGAAGTATGTTGGCCCTGGCTTCTTCGGCCTTTTGCATATTTCGACAGGCCATTATTACTTCGAAATTCTTTTTTACCAATCCAATTGTTACCTCGTATCCTATTCCACTATTGGCACCCGTAACGATGGCAATTTTTCCGGGCTGTGATGGCACCTGGTCGATATTCCATTTTTCCATTTTTTATCTTCAATTTATTAAGATGGTATCTCAAATTTGGTCATGGCAATTTATTAATTTAAAGGGCTTTATATAACCAGATTTCTTTTGGGGTTGATGTTGCTTTTAATTATATCAGACAAGAATTGA
>JANPJW010000332.1:0-1976 GCA_031425715.1 Chitinophagaceae bacterium
ATTTGGCAGCATTACAGCCAAATTAATCAGTCATGTGTCGGTGCCCTTATTGGCGGTGCCGCTCCTGTACGAATGGCAACCCCCAAAAAATATTTTGCTTGCCATCAACCATTTTAAAGAGTCGCCGGAAGTACTAAAACCCTTACTGCAACTCGCTGGTTTTTTAAAAGCACCCATACATGTTTCGGTATTTACCAACCAAGACAGTGCAGTTGCTGTGGACTACCTTGAAAATCGAAGGAATATTGAATCTTTTTGTGTAAATATGCAAAGACAATATCCGGAACTAACCATTCTTCCGTCCCCGGTTTATGGTCATCATTTTGAGGAAGCCATTAAAAGCTATATTCACGACCATGAAACCGGCTTGCTGGTGATGATCACACATAAAAGAAATTTTATAGAAAGTATCTTCCACCGGAGCCTTACCAAAAAAATGAGTTATCACACCGATATACCTTTGCTATCCATTCCGATTCATTCCTAATCTTTAAATTTTTTTCTGCATGTCAACAGTACTGGTTCCTACAGATTTTTCTAAAAATGCTACGGCTGCGCTGAGGTATGCCATCCAATTATGTAAACAGATGGAAAGTAACCTCATCGTTTTTCATTGTTCACACATCTCAGCCTATGCGCTTTCTTCAGCCACTACCGAAGAGCAAATGACCTTGCTGTTAAGTGAAGATGAAGCACACAAAATGGAAATACTACAAGAGCAGGTACAAAAGGCCTATAAGCATCATGATCTGAAAATGCCGGACAGCACACGCCTGCTGGTTTCTTACAATCCTCTTTTTATAGAAACAACCCTGGAGATAGCCGAAGAAAACAAGGTAAGCCTGATTGTAATGGGAACCCATGGAGCCTCGGGTATAACCAAATTCTTTTTTGGCTCCAATACTTCGGTGATGATTTCAAAATCAGACATTCCGGTAATGGCCATTCCTGAGGGCCAGGACTACGAGGGCCTGGAAGAAGTAGTTTTTGCATCGGACTTGCAAAGCTTTTCTTTTGAGCTCACACAGCTGATGCCATTTGCACAGGCAACAAAATCCACTATTAATGTGTTGTACATGGATTATCACCTGGACCCTGATGGCCACAAAATAAAAGCTGCCCGGGAAATAATAGAAAAAATGCCTTATAAAAATATTAAACTACAGGTGCAGCCGGCAACGCTGGACACGAGCCTGGTATCACAGATTAAGCATTACCTTATGACGCACAAGCCCGATTGCCTGGTAATGTTTACCCGGGAACGCACGCTTTGGGACCGCTTGTTTTTAAAAGGCAGCAAAACAGAAGATATGTCTGCGGCACTCAACACGCCCCTGCTAAGTTTTAAAAAGGGCTGATAGCGGTTTGGCTTAAAAATGATTTTTTAGCCGCAACTTTTTGCGGCTTTTTTATAGGGTTGAGGTACCAACTACCGAAGGGTACCACAATCCTCTCACTAACATTGTATTAATTTTACGATTTAAAAAACAAGCATGAGCGACGTCATAAAAAACTTAGAACCAAAAGCACTGTGGGAGAATTTTGCAGACCTGAATGCAGTTCCCCGCCCCTCCAAAAAAGAAGAAAGAGTCATTGCTTTCATCAAAGCTGTTGGAGAAAAACTAGAGTTGCCTACCCTCATAGACGAAGTGGGTAATGTGATCATAAAAAAGCCGGCCAGCCCTGGTATGGAAAACAGGCACACCACCATCTTGCAAAGCCACCTGGATATGGTGCATCAAAAAAATGCGGATACTGTGTTCGATTTTGACAAGCAGGGAATCATTATGAAAGTAGAACGCGATTGGGTAAAAGCTGAAGGCACTACGCTGGGCGCAGACAATGGCATTGGTGTAGCCACCATCATGACGTTGTTGGCTTCTACAGACATTCCTCATCCCCCGCTGGAAGCACTGTTTACCATTGACGAAGAAACCGGCATGACGGGAGCGCTGGCTTTAAAAGGCGGTTTGCTC
>JANPJW010000333.1:0-5078 GCA_031425715.1 Chitinophagaceae bacterium
TACTGCGGGTGTTTAAGCAGCATTTCGGCGTTCGTTATTTTGAAATAGAACCCTCTCAATTTGGTCTCAATAACCCCGATGGCATTGAGAGCGGAGCATTTTGGTTTTATTACAAATATGGCTTTAAGCCTGTTGATCCTGTGTTAAGAGCGTTGGCTGAAAAAGAACATCAAAAGATCAAGACAAGAAAAAATTATCGAAGTACAGCTGACACCCTCTTGCGTTTTACAGAAAGTAATATCGCCGTTTCCCTCGCTGAAAAAATTCCATTGAGCGTTCCGGATGTCACCAATAAAATTTTGTCTGTAATAAACAAGTCATGGCAAAATAATTACGATATGGCCAGGGAGCATGCTATTGGTGAGTTTTGCAAAAAAGTAGAAATGGATCGCAGCAAATTAACTACTGCCGAAAAAAAAGTCTTAGAAGATGTAGCCTTGTGGGCTTTTGTCATGGATATTCGTAACCCCAAACAACTGCAGTTGATGAAAAAAATGGTTGTCGAAAAAACATCCAACGACTATGCGTATCAGCAATTAGTGATCGACTTTTTCAACAAGTAAACTACACCCCATTCTTCATCCGAAAGGTATGCCAGTCTACGCCAATCCTGAACGTCTGATAAATACGGCCCGTTTGTAAACTGCCGCCATAGTGGTTGGTGGCAGAATGAAATATTCCGGAGGGGTAAGCTACCATGCGGTTAAACCGGTATCCAATTCTGTCTATCTCAATCCATTTACTGCGGTCCTGGCTTTCTTCTTCCAGCTGATATTTAAGATCAGAAAATTTAATCTTTAACCTCCGTGCGGCTGCAGGGGTTACAGGGTCAACAAGGCCGGTTTGCTTGTGCATCCATAAAGAAGTACCACAGTCCAGCGGTATGCCCGGGGTAAGGTAAATGATCACGGTAATGTCGTTGTAAGGTTCATCAGAATGCACACCGGGCAATTCCTTTTTTTTACCCTTGGACAGTCCTTGGTAAAAAACGCCGTTTTCTTCCAAAGGGTCTGTATCCCACCGGGTAATTTTTATGCCTAGCAATTTTTCCAGCTTCGCCTTTATCCCATTTTCATGGTACACAGTGGTGCTACGTAAACCCGTAACATGCTCTGGCTGATAAAAACGGTACTGCAATGCCGTGTTATAAACTTGCTCCGGTTCGTTGTAAAAATTTTCCTTTACAATAAGAAAACGTGGGTATAATAATTTTTCCATTTGCTGGTATTTGCAAATTATGATTTAGTTCATTGGTCAAATGGGTATCTAAAAATTTAATCCCCTTTATAAACCACACCGTCCTTCATCACAAAACTCACTTTGCTCATCACTTTTATATCTGCCATCGGGTCGCCATCCACAGCAATAATGTCTGCCAGCTTATCTTTTGCAATCACCCCCAGTTGGTTGTTTCCCAATAGGTCTGCTGCATGAAAAGTGGCACAACGGATTGCCTCCATCGGAGGCATGCCTGCTTCGGTCATGTAAACAAATTCCAACCAGTTCTTACCGTGCTGAAACACACCCGCATCTGTGCCAAAAGCTATTTTTACACCGGCTTTGTAGGCTTTTGCGAAAGTATTTTGTATTTGTAGTCCGGTAGTTAATGCTTTTGGGGTAACTATTTCTGAATAATATCCAGGAATTTTTGCACTGTCTGCTGTGGATTTACCCGCAGTGATCGTGGGAACGAGGTAGGTGCCATACTGTTTGGCCAATGCCATGCCTTCTTCATCCATAAAAGTGCCATGTTCAATAGAATTTACCCCTCCACGAATGGCCCGTTTTATTCCTTCAGCTCCGTGTGCATGAGCAGCTACTTTAAAACCATAATCTTTGGCGGCAGTAGTGATGGCTTTTATTTCTTCTTCTGTAAACTGCGCATTGGCACCGTCTTTAGCCTGGCTGAGTACGCCACCGGTAGCGGTTATTTTTATAAGGTCAGCGCTGTTTTTATACCGTTGTCTTACGGCAGCATAGGCTTCTTCTTTGCTATTGATCACGCCTTCTGCCGGGCCGGGGTTACCCATTAATACCCGGCTGTAGCCATTGGTAGGGTCGGCATGGCCGCCAGTGGTAGCGATGGATTTTTCTGCTGTATAAATTCTCGGTCCCGTTACCAGGTTTTTTTGAATGGCATTGCGTAAAGAAACATTTACACCGCTACCACCAAGATCTCTCACTGTGGTGAAACCCGTCATGAGCGTAATGCGTGCATAAGCGAGCGACGTAAAAGCAACATCGGTTGGGTTTAAAATAAAGCGATCAGCAGTATTACCCTTTTTGGTTTCGGTTTCCATGTGCACGTGCATGTCCATGAGGCCAGGCATCACCGTTTTATTCTTCAGGTCAATTATTTTGTCGGTTCCAGCGGCTGCTGCAAAACCTTCTTTTACTTCCAATATCCTGTTGCCTTCAATAATAATAGAATAATTACTCAGCACTTTGCTGTTTACCACATCTATCAATTTGCCACAATGTAAAATGGTTTTTTGGGCAGAAGTGCAAAGGCCCGTGAGTAGTATTGCAAGCGAGGCCATGAATAATTTGCGCATCGTAGGTTTTGATTTGGTTGTAATATAAAACAAAAGATCAGTTAAAGTATTTACAATAGTCAGAAGCCGCCGGGCCGGCTGAAAAGCCTGAACTTTTAATCATTACATTTGAAATACAGTTGTTTATTCAGAAACATAATGTTGCCAGAACGTAAACGAACATATTATCTGCTTCTGCTTTTTCTGTACTGCCTGCCAGGCGGTTTACAGGCACAACAACTCACGGGTATATGGAGTGGGAAAATTAGCCGTAATGCTGCAAAGTACACGGGTACAGAGAATATTGAAATACAGTTATCACAGTCAGGCAAGCGCTTGTGGGGCCACTCATTTAGTTTTAAAGATACCAGTCGTTTTGTGTTATACAGGCTACAGGGCAACAGGGACAAGAAAGAAAAATCTGTATTGTTAAAAGAAAATGGGGAGGCTTTTTACCTGTTGCCGCCAGGCTATTTTCCATGTGAGAAATATTTTGATCTTACCTATTCCAAAATCGGCAAAACAGAATACTTAACCGGCAAATGGGGTGGCGTGGGTATTGGGTTAGATACCAGCTGCTTCCCAAATGAACAACTTATTGTGGTGCTGCAAAAATTAAAAAATCCGGAGTATCCCCTGGAAACATTTGTAAACAGGAAAGTGATGGACTATTTTATGAATCGTAAAAATCTCAAGAGCGAACCCGATCCTCTTGATAGTTTTTTGCTGGTTGAGAATCTGCCCCTGCAAAAACTGCCGGCTGGAGACAGCATTGTAAAAGAAAGGAAGTTGGATATCCAACGCATCCTGCAACTCACTGATAGTGTGGTGCGGATTTCCCTGTATGACAATGCTATTATAGATAATGATACCGTTTCTGTTTTTGTAAATAAACAGCCATTGCTGGTTAAAGCAAGAGTGAGTGATAAAA
This sequence comes from Chitinophagaceae bacterium, assembly GCA_031425715.1. Lineage (GTDB taxonomy): Bacteria > Bacteroidota > Bacteroidia > Chitinophagales > Chitinophagaceae > Ferruginibacter. Next base: position 3,466 of record JANPJW010000333.1, read on the forward strand.
AAATTGGCTTCGAACTGAAACTGACCGATCCCACGCAACCCATGGAGATTTTGATGCAGGCAGAAAACCTCGGCAGCATTCCTCCCAATACTGCCTTAATGATCATTGAATGCGGTAAAAGGAGATATGAAGTAAGGCTTACGTCGAGTTACGAAAAACATGCAGTAATTGTTATAACGTATGACCCTAATGCTGACTAACGGTAACGTACAATGGCATCTTTGAGATAATGCCTGCGCCTCGATAAACTAAGAAATTCTCTGCGATCTCTGCCGCTCTGCGTGCCAAACAACTCCTAAAATATATCTGCGCCCCCAGCCCCTCTGCGTGCATCCAATTAATTGCAGAAAAAAGGCGGGTTTACAGTGCAACCTATTTCACACTAAGCACACAAAAAGATACAAAGTGCACCTGGGAGGGATGATTAATTACCCATTCCTCCGTGTTAGGCTTCCGTGTTAGCCAGCGTAAAACTTTTGAAAAGAATTTAGTCTATCAAATGAGTGAGTAATCCATCTCTGAGTTTTGGCTCAAACCAGGTACTCTTGGGAGGCATTACTTCTCCACTGTCTGCAACTGCAAACAATTGCTCGATGCTAACGGGATATACACTGAATGCTACCGCCATTTCTCCGCTGTCTACTCTTTTCTCCAGTTCGGCCAGGCCACGAATGCCACCAACAAAATCTATACGGGTATCCGTACGTTGATCTTTGATACCGAGAATGGCATCTAAAATATTTTTTTGCAGGATGCTGATGTCCAACACTTCTATGGGGTCAGCATCGTTGTAGCTGCCTGGTGCTGCATATAGTTTGTACCATTGTGCACCAATGTACATTCCAAAATAATGAGGTGCTTCCGGGCGGTAGGCCTCTGTTTGCGGTTCTATGCTAAAATGAGCAGCGCATTGCTTCAAAAAATCATCAGCGGTTAATCCATTTAAGTCACGCACTACACGGTTGTAATCCATAATGGCTAACTGGTCTGCCGGAAATAAAGTGGTGAGGAAATAACCCGCATTTTCTGTAGCGGCTGTTCCCAAAGCGCCTCTTACTTTGGATGCGGAGGCGGCCCGGTGGTGCCCGTCGGCTATATAAGTAGCAGGAACCATGGTCTTAAACAGCTGGCTGAGCGTGGCAATGGTTTCATCATCGCTTACGATCCAGATACTATGTTGTATTTCATCTTCTGTAATAAAATCGTACTGGGGATTTTTGTCCTGCATCCAGGCATTGATAACAGCGTCAATGGCAGCTACATTTCGGTAAGCTAAAAAAACATTGCCGGTTTGAGCACCCGTTGTTTTAATATGATTGATGCGATCCAACTCTTTATCGGGCCGGGTAAATTCGTGTTTTTTAATAAGACCGTTTTCATAATCATCTACAGAACTGCCGCATACAAGTCCGGCTTGGCTACGCCCGTTCATGGTGAGCCTGTAAATATAGTAGCAGGGTTTGTTTTCCCTAAATAAGATGTTACGGCTCATAAAAGCAGTGAGGTTCTCTTTCGCCTTTTCGTACACCTGCGGCGAATGTATATCTATGCCTTCCGGCAAACCAATTTCCGCCTTGGTAATGTGTAAAAAAGACTGGGAGTTTCCCTGTGCT
>JANPJW010000334.1:0-32740 GCA_031425715.1 Chitinophagaceae bacterium
CAAGGGTTTTAAAGATAATCCATCGAAAAAGTTACTAGGTTAAAACTTTAATTTAATCAAAAGGATTTTATGTACCCTGATCCTATCCCATATTATTATTTTTTTCTGTCGATGGTGGCAAGCTGCTGCTACAAGAGTTGCTGCTACCTTGGCTTTTACCAATTGAACACAATGTAGGAATACAATACTATGGAAGCTTAGGGGTTTTGGCAATGAGGCTGGCAATAATATTACAGTGCAGAAGCCGCTGCGGTTGTAGCGGCTTTTTTAAGCGCAAAATCATTCAATGTAGTCACTCTCATGGTGGCGTGATCTCATTTAAACTGCTATCTGTTATGATGGTCTCGCTGGTGACAACACCAGGCGAGGGCGTCCACGAGGGGGGCGGAACACCAACGGGGGCGAAACTTTCTACCTTTTATGATGAGCTTTGATTACTCACTAGAGTGGCTGTGTACCATGAATATTTTAAAAGAAAGAATCGACTACTTTTTCTCTTTACCCGTTAGTAAACTTGATATAGATTGATTAAAATAAATTGTATGCCCATGATTTGTAAACCCTTCTATGTGCTCTGCGTCATGATTAAACAGCTTCTTATTCAAGGGCGATAAAATAGAAAGCAGCTCGCTTGTTCTCAAAAATATATCTGGAAAATCCCTGTAATAAAATTCAAAACAGGGGAATGCAAACAATTGGCTTAATGCCCCACCCGTGCTATCCGTGATTTCATTAGCAGTCAAAATTTCATACCTGGCAATTTCCAGCGTTAAGAAAAAAATAAATTCAAATTGTAATAATTCCTCAACGTTGAAAGAAGAGTTACTCTCTTTGGACTTAATCTCGCTGATGACCGCATCTATTTTAGATATAATTTTATTGATCATTCCTCATCAACTTTTTTATATTTTTTTGTAACTCGGTGCCGAAATACTGTTTATTACTCGTCCCTTTAATCGTAGAACCCATAGTGGAATTTTTGGCTGTAACTTCATAAGTCACTAATTTATAACCAACGGGCGATCGAAAACCAACCCCAGTGAGGCCAGCATCAGCTCCATATGGATCCGTAAAAAAATGCTTTTCCCCTCCTTTACTATTAATTCTTTCAAACCGACACAGTTTTTCGCCTACCTCAAATATATGTTCCCCAACAGCAAGTTTGAAATCTACGGTACTGTATTAACTGCGAGCCGTTGGTCACAAAACCAACTGTGGGTGAGTGGTAGTTAGAATACCACCGCCAACCAGATAGTTAAACCTTTATGACCAAGTGTTTTTCTAGCATTTCAAATTCCGGTAAGTATTCCTTATTAAACTTTTGCACAACTGCCTTATAAAAAGGTATTAGGTCAGGCAATTTACAATTTACAGTAAGGTGGGCCACTATAATTGCAAGAAAGGATGTTTGGATATTGTTATATGCAATAACCCTATGTTCGTGGGGTTCAGATTTAAAAATTTGTCAAGCAAATTAATATTTGAATACTGCTCGTAGTACTGTTTAAAAATGAATGATAAAACCCCATTTCTTTTCTGACGGCCTTGTATACAGCATCTTCCTTATCCGTCCAACTCCAACATTGATCACTTTGTTCCTTTGGTAACAAATACCTTTTTGTTCTTCCCACCGAAACAAATTTCCTTTAGCTTTTGCCCCATACTTTTTTCTTAATATCCTCAACGGATTCTATTAAAATTGCAAAATCTAGCTCAAAACTTAAAAATCCGGTCGAGCCGTCAATATCATAGATATACTGATTTGGACCTTCCTTTTTTAGAAATTTGTTGCCCCTTCGATAGAATTTTTCTTTAGATAATTCTTCTGCTAATAAATTAAAAAATAATTCTTTCGTGCTCATAGCTAATTACTGAATTTTTCAACACGCTCTACAGTTGCTTTAACTTCTTGACGAGTCTTATATTAAGGTGGCCTAGGTGTTCGAGGGGCTAGTAGATATGGAGAAGAACATAATGGTGGCAAACACGGCGGCAACTACTAGATGTTCAGTAGAACACGAACGTCGGGTAGATAATTCAATTTTTGGAAATTCCGTTGGAGGGTGTTGGTCAAATGCCATAAAAGATACTGTCGGCTAAATGCTAAGGTGGTCAGTTTCCAAATGCTCGAAAATTTCCTTGAGCCGCGGGTAATATTCCATAACATTTGGCTCGTTTTTACTCTTCATATACTGGACCTGTATACAAATTAATGCTTTTACGGCGGAATAATTTTCAGGATATACCATCTTCGAAAGTGTTAAGTACTCGAAAATCCAATCAGCACCAACATCCGGTAATTTTTTTTTGCCAGCAAGGATGGGCTCCACCTGGTACTCATATAAAGCCTTAATATCAGCAAACTTATTAAATACGAAAGTAGAGTTCATAGTCACTATTTCAATTAGGTTTTCAATTTCTAATTGAAAACCTTTTTGGTCTAGCAGAAAGTAGAATTCATTTTGTTTCCCCAACATAGTTCCATCAAACCCAATACTAAAATTATCTCTTTGATCGGTTTTGTTTTTGAAGCTATATTTTTCTAACCATTTATGCAAAACGTCAAAACGTTTCAGATAGAGGGGCTTTACCACCAAGGCGCTTTTGCCTCGTCCTAAATCAAAGCCCTCCCAATATTGAAATTCTACAGCGTCAAATCCATCTTTCATTAATCTTATCAGGCGACTGTCTCTTTTTCTAAATTTAAATTCGGAAAAAAATTTGTCTTCTAATAAATTTCCCAATACAGTATTTAATAATTCTTTACTCATGTTTATTTTTTCGTGTATAATCCCTCACTTGGATTTTATCTCCTTTTTTTAGCCCTTGTGATGGCTGGTTATTACGAATTTCGAAAATACCACTACCTGAAGTTGTATTTTTCTGTGCTGCTTTTTGTCCAGAGGATTGTCTGGTCGTTGATGATAGTTTCGTTTCGACAATTGAAAAAGTACCATCATCATTTTTTATCAATTGGTCCGTATCCGTCCTATTTCTCTTTACATTTCCTTTCCCATTTTGAGGCACTAGTCTATTTCTTCCTGTAGTATTTTTGCCTGAAGAAATCGTCTTTGCAAGTTCATCAGCTTCAAACTTTCGCCCCTCGGCGATAGCATCTGCGTTTTTTAACTTTTGGACGGTGCTTGTGGTTACGCCGTTGTCAACTGATTTAGATGCAATTTCAGATATTTCATCGATGGACTTAACTAAACCTTTTGTAGTCTTAGTTAGAGCTTGGGTCTTTTTCGCAACCATTGCAAGTTTGACTTCGCCTGATCCGGGAACGATAATTGCCAACACCATTCCAGTATATTGCCCTTTCTCTCTGGGTGTAGAATTTACAATGACTTCTGTAAGATTTCCAACTAGAGTTCCCGCCTTATCCACACCCCAATTGATAATGCCGTTTTCCTCAATTGACTTAGCGTTAATTCTAGCATTTTCCTGCTCACTCCAAGCTTCTAGCCGAAAACGTTCATACTCTGTACCAAACGTTGAGAGTCTTGGTGATTCCTCATTCAAACCAAGGAATCCTTCAAATACGCCAATACCAAACTCAATCCAAGGCTGGTACCTTGCGGACGGCCCCTCCTCCAATCCATCAAGGTCGATAAACAAAATTGGCTTATTTCCAGCAAATTGATAGGGAGTATACCAAGGATAAGATATCGTCAACGGATCAACACTTAAAAACCTACTTAACCTCGGATCATAAATTCTAAACCCATAATCCTGCTGGTTACCCTCACCCTTCACCTCATTGTCATTTTCCTTCCCGTTAAACCCGTACCTATACTGGCTGCCAGCACTAAACTTCCTTCCCGGCATTTGCATCCCAAACGGATAAAACAGAGAGCATGCAATACTTTACTACTTTTTGATCAAATATTGGTTCTGGATTGATAATGCAGACTTGCTGACCTTCACTCTGCAAAAAGCGCCCTCCCAAAAAAAGCATTCAGCATAATGGGTCTACAAAAAGGAAGCGTCCGATAAGTGGATTATAGATTCTTAAACCGTAATCAATCTGGTTTGCTTCTCCTTTAACATCGTTGTCTTTTTCCTTCCCCCTTAAGCCGATACCTACACTCACTTCAGGTAGAATGTTTCCTTTCCTGCATTTGCATAACATTAGGATTGTGATCCAATGTGATGGCTCCGAACCAATAAAAGTTTTAAATTACAAGAGCCGCCAAGGCTCATCGATGTCGTTATTTTCGCTGAAGCTTTTAATGTCTATCAAATTGTAATTCTCAAAGTCAAACAAAACCTCCCAAAGCCACACGAAAAAAAGTTTGGGATTCTTCGGGGATTGGAATGGTAATAAATTTGAGTGAAAAATCGAAGCAAAATTAACTTTATCGCTAACTAGATAAAATGCAAGTGCGTTTTTGGTTTTAATTTTTATGTTGTCGTTTTTATAATCAAAAGCAGGCTTAATTTTCTCATGAAAAAGCGCCTTAACCTGGTTTTCATTATCTGACTGAAAATGTTTATACTGTTTAACATCTTCGTCCGAGTCAGCAAGACCAGACAGTGGGCTTAAAACATCATCAATAAAATACCGGTTAACGAAATTCATGTTATTCTATTTTTGGATAGAGAGTTAATAGTTTTCCATTTTTAAAAACGGCTTGTACATTTTGAGTGCTACCGACAAATCCACGACCTCCCGATAGAAATCCCTCTCCCACAGGTTTTTCCATCGAAAAAGAGAAGCTCTTCTTGCCCGTCGATTCAAAGATTTGAACAGCTTTTTTAAGCGCATCATATTGCAGATTATTGGAAAAAAACCTGCTAGAGTTTACTGCGATACCTTTGGAGCCGTCTGGAGCTATTCCAGTAATAGATCTTCTGAATTGCTGTCCAAGTGTTGTTTGCGCACCATGTTTTGATAAATAGTGCCCGTCGTCGAGTTTTTGACTTGTTTTAAGAAATTTTCCAGCTAAGTCTTCAATTGATTTTTCAAGTTTAGTGATAGCCCCCGCCGTGGTTCGTGTCCTCACGAACCACTCCTCAAATCTCTAAATGGTTTTTATGACATGCATCTCCTCCTTCTTTAATTTAAGGATTACAAGCTTGCCGTTGCGTTCAAAATTCATTTCTCAAATCTTTCAAAAAGGAATAATTATTTTCTCCCATTTCATAAAATCTTGCGGAAGAGTACAGATAATCACAAGGATCTCTGGCCAACTGCCAATAATCTGTACATGGATTATAGTGTGTATAATCCAATTTTTGATATGCTACCTCTTTGGTATACAGATGAACTGCCAATGAATCTCTTTGCCAAAACTCAAAGTTCTTATTGTTTGCATTTACTGCATAAGTATGCAGTTTGTTATCCTTATCTGTTTTCAGCATTTTTTTAAACTCATGCGCTGTATATTTTAAAAACGACCCTTGAGCCGTTTCCTTGCCATTCATTTCATTTATTCTCCATATCAAATGGATATGATTGGGCATCAGCACAAAGCCAAACACATCAATTTTACCATTATCACTTAAATAAGCTAATGAATTAATGATAACATTTTTATACTCATCTTTCAGCAACAACCGCTGCCAATTATTTATAGTGGCTGTCCAAAAAAATATTTCCCCTATCTCGATGTAACTCTTTCGCCTGATTGAAAACAAATCTTCACTCATAGCTATACATTTACTTGCTATAAAGTTAATGATCAGTTGTTCACAAACCTATATTCAATTCGGTACTTCGGTTCGTGGGGACACGAACCGTGGCGATGGAGCTTAGCCAAATGTATTAACTTTCTATGCTTTCAATATCCTTTTCCTAAGCCCTGAATCGGGTCGGCACGGTAAGTGGCTGACTTTTTCAGACAAGCTTAAAATAGACTTTTTTATTATATTTATAAAAAACAACTATTATGAAATTTATCCTGATTTTTTTCTGCGCCGTCAATATTGCATCAGTGATGGCACAGAACGTAGGTGTAGGCATAGCCGTTCCTACTGCAAAGCTTCATGTGGATGGCCCGATAAAATTAGAAGGATTAAATCTGTTTGAATTCGGAGCTGGTATTGCGGGTAAAGAAGTGAATGCCGGAAAGATTGGATACACTGCCTTCGGGCAAAATGCCCTGACGTTTATAGGTGCAGGTACCAGTATTACCAACAGGGCAGTTTTCTTTTATGCAGAAGGCGGCACTACCTTTAATGGTCCTGTAAATGTTGAGGGCCCGATACAATTGAGCGGCAATACAGGAACGGTAGGGCAAGTGCTAACGTCTAACGGAGCTGCCGACCCCACCTGGAAAAATGCCGCATACAGTAATACGACCCGATTTGCAGTAAGATTTAATGAAGTTATCAGCGGAATCGGCGGCGGGCCTGTTCCGCTTACTACACAATATAATCTCAACACCGCCGATGTAACAGTGGGCGCTAATAACATGACCATCAATAAAACCGGCCTTTACCATTTTGATATCTACCTGCATTATATAGGTACATCCACGGCAGTGCCAAATATATCTATTGAACTGCTGGGCTTGTACCCTTCTGCATCCTTTATACTGTTGAGAAATGAAACGGTGCCAGCCTCAAGTACTGCCAACACGTACAGAGGCAATTGGCGATTCAGTCTCGACGTTCACATCGCAGCGCCCCTTACCTTTTCTTTTTCCCGTGCTTATCTTGGTGTTACCGGAAATTCAGATGTACTGGGAAACATTGTCGCAAATCTTATAAGCCAGTAGTATAGTGACTTAACTAAATTGATACCTATCCTCACTACCCCGCCGTGATTCGTGTCCTCACTGGGGACATGAACCGTTGCGGTGGGGATATCTTGTAGAAATTTGTAGTTGAGTTTCGGGCACAGCTTAAGAGGTTGTCCCAAAAAAAATCGACTTGAAAATTTAGGTACAACTTTTTATTTTTTTTCGCCAAAGGATTTTGCTAAATAAAGATACCCTTTGCCGCAGTTAAGTGTGGTCGTTTGGGACAACTTCGTTCGCAAAAGGCGAAACAATTCATGATTGGGAACAGTTTGGACAAAAATGCAGGTTTGAGTGGAGAAATGAGCCGGCATCATTCCAGGAAAGCGGCAACAATTCCAATTTTGGCGGACAGCAGCTTATTGCTCCAGATAATCTAAGTCCTTTCCAAAGGTTTCGTCCGTAAACCAGGCTGCAATTATGCTGATGGCCATGATGATGATGCCGGTGATGAAACCCGCCTTGGCGTAACTGGTAAACTGCTGCAGCCAGTTGAATAAAAGTAAAATGAGTGGGAGCGATCCTCTCACCATGTTAGGTACGGTGGTAGCGGAGGTGGCCCGCAGGTTGGTACCAAACTGCTCTGCAGCCATGGTCACAAAAATGGCCCAGAAGCCGGTGCTAAAACCGAGCAGGCCGCAAACTCCATACATGTAAGCAGCACTACTACCCTGCTGCGAAAAATAAAGGGCAATAGAAATTAACGTAAACCCGTAAAATATAAAAAGCGCTTTTTTGCGGCTGCGTAACCAGTGGCTTACAAAGCCTATCAAAACATCGCCCACGGATATACCGATGTAGGCAAACATGATGGCTTTGCCGGGCATTACTTTTTCGCTGATGGAGAAAGCCGTGGCGAAGTTATTAGAGAATGCTACCAGTATGCCTATAACATACCAGGTGGGCATGCCGATAAGAATGGCCAACATGTATTTTTTGAACCTTTGCTTGTTGTTAAAGAACATAAAGAAGTCGCCCTTTACCACCGCGGCTTTTGTTTTAACCTGGTTGAACATACCGCTTTCGCTTACGGATATACGCAGAAACAGCAGGCCAATTCCCAAACCACCTCCAATAAAATAGCAGGTACGCCAATGAAAATATTGCGAAATAAAATAGGCCGCCACAGCACCTGTTAAACCAATACCAGCAACCAGGGAAGTGCTCAGGCCACGCCTTTCCTTGGAAGTGATTTCACTCACGAGGGTAATACCTGCTCCCAGTTCTCCGGCGAGACCTACGCCTGCGATAAACCGTACGAGGGCGTATTGCCCGGTGGTTTGAACAAACCCGTTTACAATATTAGCAAGGCTGTATAAAATGATGGAGCCAAACAGCACACTGAGTCTTCCTTTTTTATCACCCATAACACCCCACACGACACCACCCAACAGGAGACCCAACATTTGTATGCTGACGATAAACTCGCCCTCAGATTTAATAAGTTCCTCAGACAAGCCAAGGTCTGAAAGGCTTTTGACCCTTACGATACTAAAAAGCAAAAGATCGTAAATATCTACAAAGTAGCCCAGGGATGCTACCAGTACTGCAATGCTAAAGAGTGAACCATTCTTTTGCTGCGTCATATTATGGAAGTGTGCCCTCGGCAGGTTTTTTTTTGGCAAAAAACAATTTGTAGATAACAGGAGCAGTTGTTATAAATACAATGCCTAGTACAATCACCTCCAGGTGATCTTTCAAATCGAAATTAAACTTATCGAGGATGATGCGGTAAAGATAGTGCCCGGCAAAGAGCATGGTGAAAGCCCAGGCGATGGAACCTACTATATTGTAATAGGCAAATTTCTTTTTATCCATTTTTACAATGCCCGCTACAATGGGAGCAAAGGTTCTGATGATGGGTAGAAAGCGGGCTATCACAATGGTACTGGCGCCGTTCTTTTCATAAAATTCATGCGCCTGTTCCAGGTATTTCTTTTTGAAGAAAAAACTATCCTTCCTGTTGTAAAGTGCAGGCCCACCCTTTTGCCCAAACCAATAACCGGTTGTATTGCCCAATATTGCAGCCAGTATAACCAATGCGGAGAGCAGAACGAGGTGAAGCAAATCGTTGTGTATATCAAAGCCAAGACCTTTTGTAATCAGTTCGTTGCTATAAATACCTGCAACAAATAACAGGGAATCGCCGGGGAGAAAGAAGCCTGCAAACAAACCTGTTTCGGCAAACACAATGAACAGAAACAGCCAAAGTCCCCCATTTACAATATAGAATTCGGGGTTGAGTAAATCTTTGAAAGTGATCTCTAATAATTCCATTTGCAAATAAACAATTAATCTTTCAATCCCAATCAAATAGCAATCATCTTACAAATAAATTTCATAAGCTTCCATGCAAGGCTTTCAAAGCATAGTTAACGCCAACTTTAAAATTGAAAATATGTAGCCGGCCGTTGTTTTGTTTATTAATTGCGTATTTTTCCAGAATATTTATTTTTCAAAAATTTCTAACTGTATGAGTCTATTTGTAAGAAAACCTATGGCGGCTTTGATGAATGAAGCCCAGGAAACCGGAACGCACACCCTTAAAAGGACTTTGAGTGCGTGGGGCCTGATAGCCTTAGGGATTGGCGCCATCATTGGTGCAGGATTATTTTCTATTACGGGTATGGCAGCGGCTAATCATGCCGGCCCTGCTATTACCATATCATTTGTGGTGGCAGCCTTTGGTTGTTTATTTGCTGGTCTTTGTTATGCAGAGTTCGCATCTATGATTCCTGTTGCAGGTAGCGCTTACACTTACTCTTACGCCACCATGGGCGAATTTATTGCCTGGATTATTGGGTGGGATTTGGTGCTGGAATATGCAGTGGGTGCCGCTACCGTAGGAATTAGCTGGAGCAGGTATCTTGTAAAATTTCTGGAAGGTTTCGACATTCATTTGCCAACGGCACTCACGGTAGGCCCGTGGGACGGTGGTATCATCAACTTACCTGCTGTATTCATTATAGTGTTGATGAGTTTATTGTTAATGAAAGGAACCAAAGAAAGTGCTAATGTAAATGCTGTAATTGTAGGTTTAAAAATTGCTGTTGTGATGGTGTTCATTTTCCTCGGCTGGAAGTACATCAACAATGACAATTATACTCCATACATCCCGGATAACACCGGCACCTTTGGAGAGTTTGGTTTTAGCGGAATCATTCGGGCGGCGGCTATTGTGTTTTTCGCCTACATAGGTTTCGATGCAGTGAGTACAGCTGCCCAGGAGGCAAAAAATCCTAAAAGGGATATGCCCTGGGGTATTTTAGGTTCTCTTGCAATATGTACGGTACTTTATATCTTATTTGCACACGTGATGACCGGCGTTACCAGCTATACAAGTTTTGCTGGAAAAGATGGCATAGCACCTGTTGCTATTGCTATAGATCATATGGGCACTACTGGTGCGGATGGTGTAATAACGCCAGATTACCCATGGTTAAACAGGGCCATTGTTGTGGCAATCTTGGCAGGGTATGCCTCGGTTATTTTGGTAATGCTGATGGGCCAGACCCGTGTATTTTTTAGTATGAGTAAAGACGGGCTTATCCCAAGAATTTTTTCGACAGTGAACCCAAAAACACAAACTCCTGTAAAGAGCAACCTGTTGTTTATGGGGTTCGTTAGTTTGTTTGCTGCATTTGTACCTGCAAGGGTGGTGGGTGAAATGACCAGTATAGGAACACTGTTCGCTTTTATATTGGTGTGTGTGGGTGTATGGGTGATGCGTGTAAAAATGCCAGAACTCAAAAGAGAATTTAAAACCCCGCTGGTTCCTCTTGTTCCAATTTTAGGCATTGTAGTATGTCTGTTCATGATGGTGTTTCTACCAATGGACACATGGATCCGTCTGATTGTTTGGATGCTTATAGGAATGGATATTTACCTCGTGTACGGCGCCAAAAATAGTGTACTAGGGAATGGCACCAACAATCGTAAAGGAATGAAAGTGGCCCGCTATACTGGCCTTGTGTTGTGTGCACTGTTAGTTGTAGCTGGCTTACTGCACCAGTACACTGTGGGTTTTGATACCGACAGGACTTTATTGTACATCTCAATAATTTTTGCAGTGGTTCATCTGGTTGTTTTTGCAAGGAAGCTGGGAAGAGCGGAACCGCTTAGTTAATAATTGAAGTTATAATAGAAATAGAAAAGCCCCTGATCACAGGGGCTTTTCTATTTCTATTATTTGCCGTAGGCATTAAAAAGGAAGATCATCATCCATGGATGCTACCTGCGGAGGTGCCTCTGTTCTCACAACAGGCTTGTCGGTTGCGCCGGTGTTGTAACCTGCACCTGCGTTGGTTACATTGCCTTGCTGTGCGCCCTGGTTGTCTCCACCACCTAGCAGTTGAATATTCTGAACCCTCATTCTAAGGGTCGCTGCAGCCTGGCCTTCTTTATTGGTATAGGAGTCAGCCTCCGGGGAACCCTCTGCGTACACCATCTTACCGCGGGTGAGGTATTGAGCAACAGCCGTTCGATCTGTCCAGTAAGCGCACTCTACCCACGTAGTACGTTCCTTCTGGTTTCCCTGGGCGTCTTTGTAGCGCTCGGTGTGGGCTACACTAAAATTGATGACGTTTTTGCCATTCACTTCTTTTACGATGCAATCTTTGCCAAGATTGCCTACGATTTGTAATTTAATCATAACTGTGTGTTTTGCCCCTCTACAACTTCTCTTGTTGAGAATCTATAAAAGGATTGTTTATTAATCGATGTATCTGGTTGTGCTAAAGTTATAAAAGCTACAAAAGAAATGCTAATTCATTTTCTTCTTTAAAGTACTCACCTGGTCCTGCAGGTTGTTAACGAGATTGGCGAGGCTGTTTACGTCCCACCGCTGTTGTGTTGTTACCTTTCCTATCACTACCTGCGCCTGCCACAACTCAATGATGTCTTCTGTATTTACCTGGTAGGGTTGGTAAGTAGGATTATCGCTTACTAAAGAAACTTTATTTTTTGCCTTATTATTTTTTACAATTCGCTTATAAACAATCCCCTCGTTTCGGCTGATGACAATATAGGCAAGGTTACTCTTTATGTCTTCCATGTTATCAACCTTCTCTCCCACAATGATGCTTCCACTGGGGGTAGGCAACATACTATCTCCAATAATTTCGAAAGCACGATAGTTACCACCACTAAGCATGGGCAACGTAAACGTATTGAGTTCATCAATAAACTCACTGTCAGCATAGCCTGCCATGTAACCGGCCGCTGCCTTAACAGGGACAAAGTGAATGATATTCCTGTCTGCACTCATCATCTTTTGCTGGCGCCGCTTCATCAAATAACTGGCAGATTGGCTGCTCAGATCTTTCAGCAAAAGCTCATCAAGACTTAACTTAAAAACATCGGCTACAATCTCCAAAACCTCCAGGCGGGGGTCTGCACGCTCTTCTTCGTAAGCACCAAGTAGCGACCGTTTGATATTGAGTTTACCCGCAAATTCTTCCTGCGTCCATCCCCGTAGTTTACGGAGGTATTTCAAATTTAAACCTGCTAACGACATGATTAAACTAATTTGATTAGCACAAATATACTAATATTTTTAGTTTGCCAAAATTTATTTTGATAAATTTCAAAGCGAGCATAATTGCGTAAAATTCGAGGGGCGATGAACGGATAAATTTTCTCTACATTTTGCTATCCGGTTCAGTTTGAAATAATCAAAACAGTAAGCCCTTTTGAAAACATTGAATTGGTTACAATTATATATTTCAAGGTAACTCTTGTCAAATGTATCTTTGATGCATCAGAATATTTTAGCAATAAAATCGTTACAAGTAAACAAACAATCAGCAATGGCAAAAGCAAAAAAAGAGCTTCCTGTAATTTTAATAACAAACGACGACGATGTAACTTCTAAAGGAATTCGTAGCCTGGTAGAGGCAGTCAAAGATCTCGGAAAGGTAGTAGTGGTAGCACCGAATGCCCCACAAAGCGGCATGGGGCATGCCATCACCATTGGGTCTCCCCTGCGCATGAGTAAAGTAGACATATTTAAGGACCTGGATGTAGAAGCATGGCAAACAAGTGGCACGCCGGTAGACTGCGTAAAACTGGCCGTAGACAAAGTACTGCACCGCAAACCCGACCTCTGCCTCAGCGGCATCAACCATGGCGCCAATCATTCCATCAATGTGATTTACAGCGGCACCATGTCTGCAGCTATGGAAGCGGCTATTGAAGGCATCCCGAGCATTGGGTTCTCCTTATTAGATTATGCATACGATGCAGATTTTACTGCCGCTAAAGAAGTGGTGCGCAAAATGGTCATTGAACTCCTGCAACAAAAAACGCTGGACAAACATTTTTTATTGAACGTAAATATTCCGGCTTTACCACCCGCAAAAATAAAGGGCATTAAAATTTGCAAACAAGCGTATGCAAAGTATGAAGAGGACTTCGCTGAAAGACTGGACCCCCATGGCAAAAAATATTACTGGCTCACCGGAGCTTTCAAAAACTTTGACAAAGCAAAAGATACAGACGTTTGGGCATTGGAGCATGGCTATGTGAGTGCAGTACCCGTGCAGTTTGACCTCACCAATTATGAGCTAAAAAAACAATTAGAAAACAGCAAAATATTTAAATGATTTTCAAGAAAGATAATTTTATTCTAGGCATTATATTGGGCGTGTTTGCACCGTTCATAGGCATCCTCATCTTTAAGATGTATAAGTTCTCTGTGTTTAGTTTCACAGAAACCTTTCAATACCTGGTAGTGGAGCCCGGCTTTAAAACACTGACCGTGGCATTGAGCCTTTCGTTGTTGCTCAATGCGCTCTTGTTTACGATCTATATTAATTCAGGAAAAGATGAGACTGCTAAGGGCATATTCGCTACCACGCTTGCCTATGGCTTGCTGGTGCTTTCTATCAAAACATTTATGTAGGAAATTTAGTAGAGCGCTTTAACGGAATGTTAGCCATTTATTGGCATTAGCTTAACAGAGTATGAAATAGAAGTTCTTAGCTTTGTGAAACAAAAAATAAGGTAATTAAAAATTTCTCATAAGCAGTTAGTTTTGGTAAACGGGGCTCCCATTCTTGGGAAGCCCCTCTTTTTTGTCTACAACTTTATCAGCCCATCTACAAACTGGTGCTTTTCAAATACCAGCAGATCTGTTGCCTTCTCTCCTACTCCAATGAATTTTACAGGAATATTAAACTGACTGGCAATAGCCAATACTACGCCTCCCTTTGCAGTACCATCCAGCTTTGTGATAGCCAGGGCGGTTACCTCAGTAGCTGCAGTAAAATGTTTAGCTTGCTCTAAGGCATTTTGCCCGGTGCTGCCATCCAGTACCAACAGTACTTCGTGTGGAGCGTTGGGAATCACTTTTTGGATAACCCTTTTTATTTTGGTAAGCTCATCCATCAAATGCAACTTGTTGTGCAGACGGCCGGCTGTATCTATGAGGATTACATCTGAGTTTCTGGCTACACCACTTAAAACAGTATCGTACGCCACAGAGGCAGGATCGCTACCCATTTCTTTTTTTACAATAGGAACGTTGGCTCGCTCGCTCCAGATGGTTAATTGGTCTACAGCCGCTGCTCTAAAGGTATCAGCAGCACCCAGCAAAACGGATTTGCCCGCAAGGGAAAAATTATGTGCCAGTTTACCGATGGTGGTAGTTTTGCCGACCCCATTAACGCCCACTACCAGGATGATATGGGGCTTATTGCCGGGCGGCAATTCGTAATTGATGTAATTGCTGTCTTCTGGTGCAGACACCAGCAGATTGGTTATTTCTTCTTTTAAAATACGGTTCAGTTCTGAAGTGTTGAGATATTTATCCCTCGCTACCCGCTTTTCAATTTCGTCAATGATTTTTACGGTGGTCTCTACACCCACATCAGCACTCACGAGGGCATTTTCCAACTCGTCCAGCACTTCTTCGTCTACTGTACTTTTTCCGGCAATGGCCTTGGTTATTTTGCCGAGGAATCCTTCCCGGGTTTTTTGTAAGCCCTGGTCGATGGTTTCCTGCTGTTGCTTTTTACCGAATAACTTATCAAATAATCCCATGCCCCTGTTTTATCATTGTGTGAAGAATCTCAAAATAATGGAAGTTTGCCAGGTTGGTAAAGCCCAGCCATGGGGCTGGGGGATATAAAGAAAGCTGTTCCGGAATGATCAGAACAGCTCTATTATAAATTAACCAGGCCCATATTACTGACCCAGGTGCTCTTTAATCTTGTCTTTGTGAACGATAGACTCTTTAAAAGTATATGATCCAGATTTAGGACTACGAACCGTGCGAATAACCTTTGTCCAGTTTTTCGCATCTGCTGCTGCCTTGGTATCTTTAATCTTCGAGTTCTTTGAAGCTGCTTTTGCCATTGTTATTAGTTTTTTTTAATTAGTAAGCTTACCAACTAATGTTTAATTATTTAATTTCTTTATGAACAGTTACCTTTTTAAGGGTTGCATTGAATTTCTTCAATTCCAAACGTTCCGGGGTATTTTTCTTGTTCTTGGTAGTGATGTAGCGACTAGTACCGGCCATTCCGCTGGTTTTATGCTCCGTACACTCCATGATTACCTGTACCCTATTACCTTTCTTTGCCATTTTGTATTTTTTATAATTTTTCCGTTAGAAAACCAACGTTCTCTTAGATTTTCGATCCTGCAGCACGCATTTGTTTCACTACCGCATACAGGCCATTCTTGTTGATGGTTCTGATAGCTTCTGAAGACAATTTCATGGTTACCCACTTATCTTCTTCTGCAATGAAATAGCGCTTGGTCTGCAAATTGGGCAGAAACCTGCGTTTAGTTTTGATGTTGGAATGAGATACCTTATTACCTGTAATTGGTCTCTTTCCTGTAAGTTCACATACTCTTGCCATGTCCTAAAATTTTGGAGGGCAAAAGTAAGGATTTATGTTTGAACTAGATGAGCTATTTTGAAATAATTTATATTTCTATCCATAAAAAAAGTTTTTTACGCTCATTTTCCTGCAAATTACAGGCAAATTAGAACAAATGGACACGCATTTTATAAGCACAAGGCACAAAGACGGTATGGCTTTTATCTCCACCATAAACGGACACCAGATGCTTACAGATTCTACAATAGATAATGATGGAAACGATGAGGGACCCGGCCCAAAGCGCATGATGCTGGTAGCACTGGCAGGCTGCACAGGGATTGATGTGGTATCAATTCTGCACAAAATGAAAGTTGAGTTTAGTGAGCTTTCTATTGACACAGAAGCTAAACTGGGAGACGAACACCCCAAAATGTACAAACAGGTAATAGTTACCTATAAAATTAGGCTTGCAGAAGCCGAAAGGGTGAAAATGGAAAAAGCCGTGCAGCTTTCTGTAGAAAAATATTGCGGGGTGATGGCCATGTTTAAAACTTTTGCTACGGTAGAAACGGTCATCGTATACCTGTAATAATTGCTCACCCGAACCCTTTTACAACCGGACGAATTAGATTTTTACCCTTTGCCTGTTCCCTGAGTTTGAAGCGTAAAAACTTATCTGCAAGAGGATAGATATAACAATAACCAACAATGCGCCAATTACATTTAGCCACAAAAAGGAAATAATGTCTGCCTGGTAAATCGTAATGATCAGCAGTTCAGACAGCACGGCGGCAATAAAAACTGCATTAGCACCCACTTTTTTTATCCAAAAGGCTACGAGGAAAATGCCCAATATCACTCCATAAAATAAAGAGCCGAGGATGTTAACCGCCTCTATCAGGCTATTGCCAATATTATGGGCAAACATGGCTATTACAATACAAAACACTCCCCAGGCAAAAGTGTACCATTGAGAGATTTTATAGTCGTGTATTTCAGAATGATCTTTCACAAAAAACTTTTTATGAAAGTCTACCACGGTGCAGGCAGCCAGCGAATTGAGTGCAGCAGCAATACTGCCCCAAGCCGATAAAAATATCACAGCGAAAAGCAATCCTATTAACCCGATGGGAAGATTGTCTTTTACAAAACGTAAGAAAATGAAATTAGCATCGTTGGCTTCGTCGCCGGGCAGGGCTTTTTTGATGGTGGCTTTGTACTCAGCCCGATAGTTGTTGGCCTCTGGCATTTTCCCTGCGGCAAAAGCAGCATCATAGTTTTTCTCAATGCCAGCAAGCGTATCCTTGTAAATAGTTTGCTCTGCAACCAGCACTTTAGCATTGTCAAAAAATACCGGTGCTTTGTAGTGCAGGTAAAAAGAAAAAATCAAAATCCCGATTAATAAAATACCAAACTGCATGGGCACTTTTACAAGTCCGTTCATCAAGAGCCCTTTGCGGCTTTCCTTTATATTTTTGGCCGTAAGATAGCGCCCCACCTGGCTATGATCTGTTCCAAAATAGCTAAGCGCTAAAAAAAATCCGCCTATAACGCCACTCCAGATATTGTATTTATCCTTCCAATCGAAACCCTTTTCTGTGAACCCGGTGGTGATCACATTCATCTTGCCCAGGTCGGCCGCTTTTTGTACGGCACCTCTGAAACCCACATCCGCAGGAAGCATATTTACCGCTATGTAAGCAATGATAAAGAGTGACACAAATACGATGATCATTTGCAATGTTTGTGTATAGGCTACGGCCCTGGCGCCTCCGCTCATGGTATAAATGATAAGCAGGCCGCCCATTACCACATTGGTATAATAAATATTCCAACCCATGAGCGAACTTAAGATAAGAGAGGGCGCATAAATGCTTACGCCGGTGCTCAAACCACGGCTCAATAGAAATAAAAACGATGTAAAGCTGCGGGTCTTTACATCAAATCTTTTTTCTAAAAATTCGTAAGCAGTGTACACTTTCAACCGACTGTACACTGGCACAAAGAAGACGCTGATCACAATCATAGCGAGGGGAAGACCAAAATAATACTGTACAAAACGCATCCCATCTGTATAGGCCTGGCCGGGACCGGTAAGGTAGGTAATGGCGCTTGCCTGTGTACCCATGATGCTGAGCAACACCAGGTACCAGGGCATATTTCTGTTGCTCAAAAAATATCCTTCGAGATTTTTTGTTGTACGGCTTTTGTAAACGCCGTATAAAATAATGGCAAGCAATACAGTCACAAGAATGATCCAATCTATTGAGCTCATTGATTAAGTATAAGGTGAAAATAGCTTTTCGACATTAATAGATTTCGCTGCTGTTTAGATTCGGTGTTTATTATTTTTTCAAACTTTTTTTATACTCCTCCAGTAAACCAGATAATGCAGCCAGCCCTTCTGCGCCAGCAATCTTTTTGATATAAAAGCCCTCTGGTGAAATAATGACGTAAGAAGGGAATTCAGAAATTCCAAAACGATTTGTTAAGGGAGAACTACCTGACCGCTCGATAACATTATTTTTAAGCGGAAATTTAATTAAGAGTTTATTTAAACTTAAATCTGTTTGCGCAGTTTCATAAGCAACATTTACAACTTCTCCGTAATTGGAATATGATGATATTAGTTTTTGTAAACCGGGAAGCTCTGCTATACAAGGCGGACACCAACTTCCCCAAAAATGAAGGATCGTCAATTTCTCATCCGACCGAGGCAATTGGAGCTGTATTTTCTCCCGGGTAAAAGTTTCAGAAAAATAGCAAACGGAGTCTCCTATCTGATTTCCACAGGCTCCCATTCTTTCGGTCTTACTTAAAAAAATAGAATCCCCATTATTGAAAACAGAATCAATTACAAATACATTTTTAGAAAAATAGATGCTATCAGTTGCCGTATAAAAATGATTATTTTCTTTGTATTCGTAACTTTCATTAAACGCAATAGTCGATTTTTTTTCCCATTTACTATAAGGCGAGACCTTTGTAAATAAAAGGTTTTGCTTTGCAAGGCCACTTTCCAGCACCACATATTTATGCAAAGGCCAGGAGGAAATAGTCATTTGCCATTTTTGTTCCTCTGCAGAACCCTTTTTATGAGTTTCGTCAAAAGGGTAGACTCTTACGGTTCGTTGCTCGCTGGTTGGAGATGCCCGATCATAAATCGTAAAGCCACTGTCTACCATACTTTTACTAAAGACCTTATCGTTTGAAAAATCCTTGTCCCAATTTGCATCGACAATTAAGCTATAATTAGATTTTTGCCCCCAAAGTAAAATATTCAGACTCGATGTGTCACCTGCATTTTCAAACAACATCCTCATTGGATACTCTTTAATGACATAAGGTTGGTGCTTGGGATCCACCCCGGTAAAAGATGAATAGGGCTTTTTGGTATTAAAAACAAAGTCGAGTGCCATGTGATAATTCATATAATTAGTCAATATGGTATCCCTAAACTTCAATTTAATTAAGCTCATTTCTGCAACCTTATATGCGTTTTTAAGGTCGGCATTATCGTTTTTTGCATGTAAGATTTTTTCACGAGAAGATAATGTGCTTGCTACCTTGTTTGATGTTGCATATTGGCAGAAAGACATTTGTGTGCCTAAATTAAATACCAGTAATGCAAATAATTTTTTATGCATCTTAATAATTTTATTTCGCAACAACAATAAAAGCACACTACAGGAGGCTAGTTTGGCTTCGCCAATAAATTAGCCAACAACCGGTAAGCCCCGGGCACGCCGGCAGGCAGTTCCCGAAAGAATACAATTCCTGTATAAATAAATCTTCCTTTGCCATAGTCGGTTACAATTAAACTTCCATCCTGGTCTTTTTCTCCAGGATCTTTCATGCTAAGAATGCGTTGAAAATTGGCGTCAATATTTTCTGCATTGTAAATACTTCGCTCCTGTATCCAGCCTTCAAAATCCTTTGCAGTAATTTTATTAGGATAGTTTAAAACCGGGTGATTGGGTACTAAAAAATTAACTGCTGCAGTTTCATCTGTAATCCTGTTTCGGGTAATGGTGAATGGGTATGGGGAGATTTTTGCTTTTACAGGACCGATTGAATTATTGGTGTTATACTGTACCAACAGAACCCCGCCATCCTTTACATACTGCATCAATACATCATATACGTTGCTCAGCCAGGCATTGGTATTGTGCGCACGCACACCCGTAACAATAGCATCAAGGTTTTTTATGTTTGCAGGCTGTATATCGTTTTGGCCCAGCATTAGCACTTCAAATCCCATTTGCTCTAAGGCCTGAGGAACTTTGTCTCCCGCACCTGCAATGTAGCCTATACGCCTACCCGCAGTTTTAAGATTCATTTTTATAATGCGGGTTCTGTCGTAATAACTGTAAAAAATATCTGGTATATGATCGTAACTTGTTTTGTTGAGCGAGTATATCTGCGGCTCATATAAGGAACCGGCTTTCAATCTGCCTCCTATAAAATTGGTAGAATTATCAGGAAAAGAATCAGAAGTTAGCGATACAATAATGTTTCTTTTTTCTGCTTTGCTAAAAATACTTACCGAATCAAAAACAACATCTGTATGTCCATTGTACTGGGTGCTGAAGTTTATCTTTTCGTTTAATGCCAGGTTCGATTGTACAGTAAATTCTATATTTCGTGTTTGTGAGTTTTTACCATTAGGAAAAATAACAAGAGAAGGTGATATATTTATAAATACAGGATTAATTACTTGTGCAGGCTCATATAATTCGCCTTTTACAGGGTCTGTATATTTGTAGAGAATCGGCCTTGTGAAATTATAAACTTTGTTGTTCCATTTTACCTGAAACAAGGCGGTAACCGGCTTGTTTTCTGCCAGCCCGATTTTCTCCTGATTCTTCACTTCAAAGGCTCCCTCCTGCATAGGATACTCCAGCCAATAAGGTTGTGAGGTGACTGCTTCCTTTTGAACAAAAGCAGAAGCGGTCTTTACCCTGTTTACATTAATGGTAGGATCATCAAATACTAAGGTCATCCCATAGACGCTCACCTGGGCCATTTCCAGCGGAAGGCCGGTACGATTATTAAAACTCACAGTAACTTTTACACTGTCCCCTACCACATTTAATTGATTTGCCACGGTGGCTTCCATAAAAAAACCGCCACAAGCTGCTATCAATTCCCGCACGGCATCCAATTTATTGCGATAGCCTGTCTGAACATTCAAATTGTTGCGGAGACCAGACAACTCCAGTAGGGCGTATAATGCCTCCAGATCCGGAAGCGTTTTTTTCGGATCTGAGGCGTTATAGTTATTGATAATTTTTAAAACAAGTTCCGAGTACTTGCTGACTTCAACGGATTCAAATCCCAGTCTTTTATGCGTGACGTCAACTCCATCCATTAAGTCTCTTTCCGGCATCTCCCCTTTTATGGTTGCAAAATATTCAAAACTTTCTCCCCTTTGTGCCGGCACGCCAAAACCCTGGCTCTTATGCTGGCTGCGGCTTTCGGCTGCCATCTCGCCATAACTTTTGCCAAGCACGGGATTGTACATACCTACATCTATCTTCAACTGGTCTTCCCGCTGGGTATTGTTTCCTCCAAAATTAAAAGTGTTCCATAAAAGCCGTTTAGCTTGCCAAACTGTTACCCCACCCTTCAATTGCTCTGGAAATTTAGAGGCATCCGCTGCTGCATCAAAAGCTTCAGCAGCAAGGATAGCAGAAGAAGTGTGATGCCCGTGTCCGCCCTCGCCCGTGGTAGGAAAACGGTTAATGATCACATCTGGTTTAAAGTTTCGGATCACCCAAACCACGTCACTGAGTATTTTATCGTGCCCCCATTTTTGCAGGGTTTCTTCCGGGCTTTTACTGTAACCGAAATCATAGGCCCTTGTAAAAAACTGTTCGGCGCCGTCTATCCGGCGGGCAGCAAGCAGTTCTTGTGTTCTTATAAGGCCGAGGTCAATACCCTGCTCATCGCCAATTAAATTTTGTCCCCCATCGCCCCGGGTAAGGCTCAGGTAGCCGGTTCTGAACTTTCGTTCGTTGGCCAGGTAAGCCAACAAGCGGGTGTTTTCATCATCTGGGTGAGCGGCTATGTACAACACAGATCCAAATACTTCCAGCTTTTTTAACTGCTGTAAGATATCGGCAGAAGAATAAGATCGGGGTGTTTGGGCTAAGACATTGGTTACAAAAAAAAGACTTATAAAAGCTGGCAATAAATGTTTCATTCACGGTTTTTGAGATACGAATGTAAGGCAATGTTGTTTACAGGCATTACCACTTATCCCTGCAAGGCATTCATATAGTTTCTTTTAACAATGCCACAAGAGAAGTCTGAAGCAGCTGCGTTGTTGCGAAAAAAAATTAGTTTTGGCAAAAATGCCATGCTGATGTTTAGAAAATATTTCGCCGTACTCTCTCTTTTATTTTTTCTGTCAAAGGCCGGGGCTCAATCTCCGTTGCCTTACACCATTTCAAAAAAGTTTGTGGGCGAAAAGGGGGCTGTGGTATCTGCTCATCCACTTGCCAGCAAGGTGGGCCTGCAGATTTTGCAGCAGGGCGGCAATGCTATTGACGCTGCCATTGCCACGCAGCTTGCTCTTGCAGTAGTGTACCCAGGTGCCGGCAATTTAGGCGGGGGCGGTTTTATGGTTGCTTGCATGAAAGACGGACAAACAATTGCCCTCGACTACCGGGAGGCTGCACCCCAGCTTGCGTTTAAAGATATGTACCTGGATGCCGCCGGCAACCCAATTACCGAACTTTCCCTTGCGGGTCCACTTGCCAGCGGCATACCCGGCACGGTGGCTGGTTTATTTGCCAGCATGAAATATGCAAAACTTCCTTTTAAAGTACTGGTGGCTCCGGCCATCGCCCTCGCCCAAGATGGCTTTGCTATTACAGCAGCGCAGGCCAGCAGTTTTAATAGCAGTAAGGAAGAATTTACCCGGCACAACAACCACAGCATTGCTTTTGTAAAACCCGGCACCTGGCAGCAAGGCGACATCCTGCGTCAACCGGAATTAGCAGCAACGCTGCTACGCATCAGCAGGAAAGGAGCCAAAGGATTTTACAGCGGCCGCACGGCAGACTTGATTGTTGCTGAAATGAAGAAAGGAAAAGGTATTATCAGCCGACGTGACCTGAAAAATTACAAAGCCATCGAAAGAAAGCCGTTAAGGTTCGCATACAAGGGCTACGAGATAGTGGGCATGCCCATGCCGAGTAGTGGAGGCATTATCCTAAATCAATTAATGAAAATGACAGAAACAAAAAATATTGTGGCGATGGGTTTCTCAACAGCGGCCAGTGTGCAGCTGATGGTAGAGGCTGAGCGCAGGGCTTTTGCAGACAGGGGAACTTACATGGGTGATGCAGACTTTGTAAAAGTGCCGGTAAAAACTTTGGTGAGTGATGCGTACTTACAGCAACGCATGTCCGATTTTATGCCTGGTGTAGCTGGCAACAGCCAGCAAACAAAAGAAGGAATGATTAAAGAAAGTGAAGAAACCACGCACCTCAGTATTGTAGACAATGAGGGCAATGCAGTGGCGGTAACTACAACCCTCAATGGCGGTTATGGTAGTTACACAGTGGTAGAGGGAGCAGGGTTTTTGCTGAACAACGAAATGGATGATTTTAGTGTAAAACCAGGCGCACCCAATATGTATGGCGCCGTGGGCAAGGCTGCCAATGCAATAGCGCCCGGCAAACGAATGCTCAGCAGTATGACCCCCACCATCGTGCTGAAAAATAATCTTCCTTATATAGTCGTGGGCACACCGGGAGGTACTACCATCCCCACCAGTGTTTATCAAAGTTTGATTAATATGCTGGAGTTTAATATGAGCGAGGAAGATGCAGTGAATAAACCTAAGTTTCACCACCAGTGGTTGCCCGACGAAATTTTTATTGAGAAAGATTTTCCGGTAACGGTCGCAAATGAACTCAGAAAAATGGGTTACAAAGTTACCAGCCGCCAGGAGATTGGGCGCACAGAACTCATTCGCATAACACAGGAAGGAGGCAGAAAGGTTACGGCCATTGCAGACAAACGTGGCGATGATGCAGCAGTGGGTTACTAACTCTACCTGATATAACATATTTTTGCCAAACAAATTTTAACCCAGCTGCTGTTTTATGGCAATGCCTGTTTCCCGGTTCATCTTTATTGACAAGGTACTTTACCGGGAATGCAGCCTGCTGCCAAAAGCTTTGTTACAATTAATTGATAATTTTTTTGATCAAGCCTATCTACCGATGCCTAATACCTAATTTTGAAAACAACTTATTTTTCTGCGTAAATTTTTTAAAATATTAAAGTGGTTTTTGCTGGTACTCATCTTACTGGTGGCACTGTTGTACGGGCTATTGCAGTTGTCTGGCGTGCAAACATGGCTGGTAAAAAAAATTGCCAGTAATTTATCTGGGCAGTTAGAAACAAGGGTTACGCTTAAAAAGGTTGACTTCCGTTTTTTTGACAAACTATTGCTAAAGGACCTGATGGTAGAGGACCGTAAGAAAGACACGCTGCTCTTTGCAGGTACGGCCAGCGCCAACATTACGGATTGTTTTTTTTTAAAAGACACCATCACCCTCAACAACATTGGGCTTGAGGATGCTATCGTTAATATGAACCGGACAGATTCTGTTTGGAATTATAAATTTCTCCTGGATTATTTTGTCACACCCTCTACAGGCAAAAAGAAAAAAAATGCCTTTCAAATAGATATTCGGGAAGCCCATTTCAAAAACATACGTTTTAACCAGGTGGATAAATGGGTGGGGCAAAACATGCTGGTCTCTCTTCAAAAGCTGGACGTAGCAATGGATAAGCTGGACATAAACCGGAAACAGATTTTCATCAAAGACATTTACCTGGAGAAACCCATTTTTCTGCAAAATACCTACGATGGAAATAAGCCTAAAGTGACTAACCTCACCACGATACTTGCGCAAATACCGGTAGTGTCTGCCTTTAAATGGAACAAGTCTGGCTGGGTGGTAAAGTTGGAAAAGTTACAGGTATTTGATGGCACTTTTAGGAACGATAAATTTACAACAAGGCTGCCCTATGAGGGACGATTTGACGGACAGCACACTTCCTTTGCTGCTATCAACGGTAGCCTCAGCAATGTTGTATTTTTAAATGACACGTTGCAGGCAGACATAGACCTAAAAGCAAAAGAGCGCAGCGGCCTGGATATAAAAGAATTTACCAGCCACCTTAAGTTCAGCCCCGAACTGATGGAGTTTAAAGCGCTCAACCTGCAGACTAATAAAAGTAAGCTGGGGGATTATTACAGCATGCAATACAATTCCTTTAACAAGGATATGAGCAGTTTTGTAAACAACGTAAACCTGCAGGCTAATTTTAAAAATGCCGTATTGAGTACAGATGACCTTGCATTTTTTGCGCCCGGCATGGCAAGCATGAAACGTACCTTTTATATTGATGGTGAAGCAAAGGGTACCGTGAGCAATTTTACTGGTCGCAACATGAAACTACGCACCGGAAATAGTTATTTTGATGGCAACATCGCTATCAGAGGTTTACCCGATATCAATTCAAGTTTCATAGACCTCAAAGCCAACCTGCTGCAAACAAATTACAACGAACTGGTAAACATTATCCCCTCTTTAAGAAGCGTAAAAAAACCTGCGCTCAGCAAACTCGGCAATATCAAATACACCGGTAATTTTACCGGCTTCTTAAATGACTTTGTGGCTTTTGGAAACATCCAGACTAACCTTGGCAACATCACGGCAGACCTCAACATGAAACTACCTGCAGGTGGCCAGCCTACGTATTCGGGTAAATTACAAACAGCCGGTTTTAACCTTGGCCAGTTTCTAAACAATCCACAGCTTGGTATGCTAGCATTGAATGGCACCGTGAATGGCAGGAACTTTAATCTTAATCAACTGGTGGCGAAGTTTAGTGGCAATATTCAACGTGTGGACTATGCCGGCTACAGCTACAGAAACATTAGCCTGGATGGCGATTTTAAAAGTAAAATTTTCAGGGGCAATCTTTCTATCAACGATCCCAATATTAAAATAGACAGGCTTGACGGCGAAGTGAGCCTCAGTGGCAAGGACCTTGCTTTTAATGCAGACGCAGACCTTCAGTACATCAATTTTAAAAACCTGGGTTTCAGCAAAGACCTGCTCACTTTATCCGGAAAGTTTAACCTGAATTTTACGGGTAACAACATTGATAACTTTTTGGGCTCTGCCAGTATTTACAATGCCAACCTGCAACATGATAGCACCCGGCTATCTTTTGATTCGTTGCTGCTGAGATCCTACATCGTAAACAACCAAAAAACGCTGAGTGTGCAATCCAACGAATTGGATGCAGTACTGCAAGGGCAGTTCAGGCTGTTGGAATTGCCAGATGCGTTCAAAGTATTTTTAGCCAAGTACTACCCCACTTACATCAAGCCTCCAAAACAGGCCGTGAGCAACCAGGATTTCACCTTCCACATCAAAACCAACAACATAGACCAGTACATACAACTCTTTGACAAAAAATTAAAAGGGTTCAACAATTCAAAGCTGGATGGGAGCTTAAAATTGAGTAGCTACGAACTGCTCATAAATGCTTTGGTACCGGAGTTTAGTTATGCTGGCAAGCAGTTCATCAATACCAACCTTGTAGGTAACGGTAACCGGGACACGCTTTTTGCAGACATAGCCGTGGATGATATCATATTGAGCGATAGCCTGCATTTCCCCGGTACAAAATTAAAATTGGCGGCCAACAATAATTTGTCGCTGATCAAACTAAATACAAGTGCCAGTAAAACGCTGAATAATGCCGAGCTCAATGCCAGTATTCAAAGCCTGGATGATGGTGTGCGCATACACTTCTTTCCCTCCTCGTTTGTCATCAATAACAAGAGTTGGACGCTGGAAAAAGACGGGGAACTTACCCTGCGCAAGAACTACCTGGATGCCAGCGAAGTAAAGTTTGTGAGTGAAAAACAAGAGATCGTACTTTCTACTGAAATGGACGAACTCACAGATGATATTCACCTGGTGGCAAAGTTAAAGAACCTCGTGATGGATGATTTCCTCCCGTTCTTTGTAACCAAGCCTGCCCTTAAAGGTTTGCTCACCGGCACGGCCACCATCAGCGATCCACTGGGTAAACAAAAAATAAGTTTTGCCGGAGTAGTGGATAGTTTTTCTATGGATAACCAGTACATCGGAAAAACAAACCTGTCTGCCTCCGTAAACACTATTACCGGCTTGATAGATTATAAGGTATCCACCAATGAAGCAGAAAATACTTTTGATATTGGCGGTTTTTACAATTTCAAAGACAGCACGGGCAACCGGATGCGCACAACTATACTCGCAGAAAAAATAAAATTGAATATCCTGGAGCCTTACCTCGGTACCATTTTTAGCAAAATAGATGGCATTGGGCAAACAAAGGGAATTGTACTTGCAGAAACCAACGGAGAGATGACCATCATCGGCGACATGCTGATAGACACAGGAAGTTTTAAAGTAGCATTTACACAATGCCGTTACCTTATAGCAAATGAAACCATCAGCTTTACCAAAGACCTCATAGACCTCGGCAGTATCCGATTAAAGGATACGCTCAACAACACCGGCACTGCCAGCGGAAAAATGTACCACCGCTTTTTCAAAGATTTCAGGTTTGAAAAAATACGCATTGAAACCCAGAAGATGCTGGTATTGAATACTACCAAAAAAGACAATAGTCGTTTTTATGGGAACGTAATTGGTAGTGCGCTGATGACGATGGAAGGGCCGGTTACCAGTTTAAAAATGAATATAGATGGCCAGCCGAGTGTATTTGACAGTAGCCACATTTACCTTAACACCAACGCTACCACCAGGGAAAGCTCCAAAATAGATTACATAGATTTTATACAGTTTGGTACCGAGATGGACAAACCCACGGGTAGCAATAAGGCCGCCGATATATCTGTAAACATGAACATTACCGGTAACCCGGCCTGTAAAGTAGACGTGATATTGGATGAAGAAACAGGAGACATTATTAAGGGTCAGGGCAATGGGCAGCTAAATATCAGGGTAGGAACCACAGAGCCTTTGAGCATCCGCGGCAGATACGACATTACCAGGGGAGAATACACGTTCAACTTTCAAACCTTCGTTCAAAAGCCATTTACGCTCAACCGCGGCTCCATTACCTGGAACGGCGATCCATTATTAGCCATCATTGACATTGATGCAGAATACCTGGCAAAAAATGTAGACGTAACGAGTATTACCCAAACCACAGGTGGAAAAAGGCAGGAAGACATTACCATTATCTCTAACCTTTCTGGCAACCTCACCAAACCAAAAATATCCTTTGAATTCAGGCTGCCCGAAAACAGTGAGCTAAACAGGGACTATTACACCACCCGCAAACTGGCTGATTATAAAAACAACGAAAACGAAATGTTCAAGCAAGTAGCAAGTTTACTACTGGTGAATGCATTTATCACCGATGGAGGAGGATTTCTTACAGCAGGTAGTACTTTCAATATTGCTACAAGTACTATTGGTGGTGTGCTGAGTGGTTTCTTAACCTCTGTGTTCAACAAACAATTGGAGCGGGCAACCAATGGTGTGATATCTACCTACATTGACATTAATCCAACAGTAGATTTACAAAATACAGCCCGACAGATACAAGCAAACGTAAGAGCAGGTTTGAAATTCTTTTTAAGCAGCCGGGTTAATGTAGTGGTGGGTGGCAACCTGGATTACAACAATCCTTTCCTGCAACGGTCGGGTCTGCTTACTCCAGATGTGAGGTTGGAGTGGCTGGTGAGCAAAGATGGCAGCATCCGGGTAATTGGGTTTAGTAAAACCAGTGCCGACTTTACCAGTAACCAAAGAAATCGTTCTGGTCTGCAGGTTTCTTACCGCAAAGACTTTGACAAGTTATCCGATATTTTTAGAAGAAGAAAGCTGCCAATCATTGAGGTGGCGCCTGCTATTGACACTATCAGGATTACAAGAGTAGAAGAGGATTAAATGATTTCTGATGTATGATTTCTGATGTATGATTTCTGATGTACGAGAACTCAATAACTTTATCCTCTCTTTTTTATCCATTGACCATTGACCCCCTACATGCTGTCGGGGCACGCATTGACCTTTCGCCTTTCACCTTTCACCTTTCACCCTTCACCTTTCACCTTTCACCACCTCACCTTCTCACAGTCCATTCAAAATTTCGTGGCCCATTTTATCTCTCTTGGTAAAAAGGTATTTCGAGTTGTGTTGGTTGGGTTTCATTTCTATTGATACGGTATCTACAACCTCCAGTCCATAGCCAAGCAGCCCTGCACGCTTGCGGGGGTTGTTGCTCATCAATGTCATTTTGGTAATACCCAGGCTTCGCAAAATTTGTGCGCCAACGCCATAGTCCCTTTCATCCATCCCGAAGCCGAGGTGCAGATTAGCTTCTACTGTATCCATGCCTTCTTCCTGCAATTTGTAAGCCTTCAGCTTGTTTACCAAACCAATACCTCGTCCTTCCTGGTTCATGTAAAGTACTACGCCTTTTCCTGCGTTTTCTATAATCTCCAGGGCATGGTGCAGTTGGTCTCCGCAGTCGCAGCGGAGCGAGCCCAAAATATCTCCCGTCATACAACTGCTGTGCACCCTCACGAGCACAGGCTCATCAATTTTCCATTCGCCTTTCTTCATAGCAAGGTGAACGTCTCCGGTATTTACTTGTTTAAAAGCCAACAATTCGAAGTTGCCATATTTGGTAGGCATAGTTACGCTCACTTCCAGCTCAATAAGAGATTCCTTTTTGAGTCGGTATTCTATCAGGTCTTTTATGGAGATGATTTTTAAATCAAACTTGCGTGCAATTTCTAACAGTTGCGGCAATCTTGCCATACTACCATCTTCATTCATTATCTCTACCAATACACCGGCAGGTTCAAAACCAGCGAGGCGGGCAAGGTCGATGGTAGCCTCTGTATGTCCGGCTCTACGCAGTACTCCACCCGTTTTTGCTTTAAGTGGAAAAATATGGCCTGGCCTTCCCAGGTCTTCGGGGCGGGTGGCAGGGTTAATTAGGGCTTGTACCGTTTTTGCCCGGTCATGCGCCGAAATTCCGGTGGTGCAGCCATCCCCCAGCAAATCTATGCTTACGGTAAAAGCCGTTTCGTGCAGAGAGGTATTGTCTGGCACCATGGGTGAGAGTTGTAGCTGGGCGCATCTTTCTTCGGTGATGGCAGCACAAATGAGGCCCCGGCCATGAGTACTCATAAAATTGATTACTTCAGGGGTAACATTGCGTGCGGCCCCGATAAAATCGCCTTCATTTTCACGGTCTTCATCATCCACCACTATCAGTAATTTCCCTTTTTGAAGATCTTCAAGGGCCTCCTCTATTCTATTAAGCATTGCAGGTTATTTTTTTCATTGCAAAGTTAACCAGGTTTGAAATACGGCTTTACCAAGTTTTCGTTTCTCGAAAATAAACACATAGTGTTTAAAAGATATATACAAGGACTGTTTCGGAGTTCAACGCAGCATTGGAGGCAGAAAGTTTGCCTAATAATTTGTTAACAATAATTGAACTCTGTTCAGTTATTATTCTGTTTCTTTGCACCGAAAAAAAATTAACATTTATGAGAATCAAAATGATTGTGCGATTGCTATTTGCACTCTTGCTTTTCCCATTTGCCATGATGGCCCAGGTTACTACCAGTAACATCACTGGTGTAGTAACCGGCAGCAAAAACGAGGGTTTGGTTGGAGCTAACGTTAAAGCTACCAACACCCAAACGGGTTACACCCGGTTTACCGTTACCCGTGCCGATGGCAGGTATGATCTTACCAACCTTAACCCAGGTGGACCATATAAAGTGGAAGTAACTTTTGTGGGACAAACAATTAAAACCAAAGAAGACATTTATCTCCAACTCGGTAACACAGAGCAGGTAGACTTTCTTGCCGAAGGTGCCACCACACAACTAGAAGGTGTAGTAGTAACTGCGGTAGGAAGCAACAGAACGCTTAAAACTGGTACTTCAACCAATTTTGGAGAAAGGCAAATTGCCAACGTTCCAAATATCAGCAGAAGCATTACCAATTTAACAACGCTTACTCCGCAAGCAGGTGGTGGTAATAGTTTTGGAGGTCGTGATGGCAGGTATAACAATATTCAAATTGATGGAGCGAGCTTCAACAATAACTTTGGTTTGAGCAACAACCCTCTACCTGGAGGCGCAGTATCTCCTATCTCTTTGGATGCTATTGACGAAATTTCTGTGAGTGTAAGTCCTTTTGATGTAAGACAAGCCAACTTCACAGGAGCAGGCATCAGTGCTACCACCCGTCGTGGAACCAACAAATTTACAGGTAGCGTTTATGGCTACTACAGAGATGAAGGTTTTATTGGCAGAAAAGCAAACGGAAAAGATATTCCTACGCTTACCAAATCAAGTTCTAAAACTTATGGTGCAAAAATTGGCGGACCAATCATTAAGAATAAATTATTCTTTTTTCTAAACGCCGAAAAAGTAACCGTAGATCAACCTGGTGTAAACTGGAAGGCCACAAGGCCAGGCGTTGCTACCGATGCGAACACCTCCAGAACAGAAGCAGCAGACCTGGACAGAGTAAGAGATCACCTAAAGACAAAATACGGTTATGAAACAGGTCCTTACGAAAACCTTGGCAACTTCCTTACTGAAAATAAAAAAATACTGGGTCGTTTAGACTGGAACATCAATACCAGGCACTCTGCAAGTTTTAGATACAACTATTCTAAAACTGATGATGACCAGCTCTTAAACGGAACAAGTGCGCCCAACCCAAGAGGTGCAAGCAACCGGTGGAGTCAAAATAGTATGAGTTATCAAAATTCTAACTATGCTAATACCAATGAACTTTCATCCTATGCTTTCGAATTAAAAAGCAATTTTTCTAACAAATTTTCCAACCAGTTTTTGGCTACTTACACGCAAGCCAATGATCCTAAAAGAAGTTCGAAGTCTGCTATCTTTCCTTTCATAGATATTCAAAAAGGTGGAGACAATTACATTGCTGCAGGGTATGAACTGTTTTCTTTTGGTAATGATGTGCAAAATAACACCACTACTTTTAATGATAATGTTACTTATACTTCAGGCAAGCACATTGTTACAGCAGGTGCTGCGTATGAAAAAATATATGTAAAAAATTATTTCATACGTTATGGTACCAGTTATTACAGGTACTCATCTGTAGATGATTTCATAAACAATGCGGCCCCTAATGCTTTTGCAATTACCTACCCTGCACCAGGAAGAAATCCTTTTGTAGAACTGGATTTTGGACAGGCAAGTTTGTATGCACAGGATGAAATAAGCATCAACAATAAATTGAAATTAACGGTAGGATTGAGAGGAGACAGGGCCCTGTTTAACAATGACCTTCTACCAAACTCTTCTATTGCTAATCTTACTTTTGCTAACCTTGACGGCCAGCCAATAAAGTTTGACGTTTCTAAATGGCCTAAAGAAAGAACATACCTGAGCCCAAGAGTTGGTGTGAACTTTGACGTTTATGGCAACAAGCAACTGATCATCCGCGGCGGTGCTGGTATCTTTACCGGTAGGTTCCCATTTGTATGGTTTACCAACCAGCCATCCAACAGTGGTACTTCGGTAGTTCCATTTGAAGCACCCGCTGGTACATTGGGTAACTATTTGTTCAACCCAGATCCTTTTGCATATGTGAGTTCTATCCCAAGCGTGCCGGGCACTCCGCCATTGCCAAGTTCTTTGGCGATTGTAGACCCTAATTTTAAAATGCCGCAGGTGGCAAGGATCAGTGCTGCAGTAGATCAGAAATTAAGCAAAACATGGACACTTACTTTAGAAGGTATTTACAACAAGGACATCAACGCCTTATTACAGTATAATGCCAATCAAAAGCAACCAGTAGGTATTACTACCGGGGCCGATGTAAGACCTTTATTCGGCAACACCAGTGCAACCAGGAGAATCAACCCGGGCATTGCCGAAGCAATGGTACTAACCAACACAAGAAAGGGTGGTGCGGGCATCATAACTGCACAACTTTCTAAACGATTCAGCAAAAACTGGGATTTCTCAGTTGCCTATACGCACACAGAATCATTTGATGTAAGTGGTAACCCTGGTTCTCAGGCAGCAAGTGCCTGGAG
>JANPJW010000335.1:0-1927 GCA_031425715.1 Chitinophagaceae bacterium
GTTCCAATTTATTTGAAATTGAAAAGATGAAAAATATGTAGAAAATGAAGTGAGCACTTACTGTGCCAATAGTCCGGGGGATTTTTTCACTGATAGGGGCAGATGGTTATGCTCGGCCTATCAGCACCCAGGTCGTCGGGAAGATAACGGTGCACCAGGTGCAGGAGAAAAGAAAATATGGTTGTGTTTGTTCAATGCTTGTCTATAAGATGTTGGGGCAAAGCTAAGGTTTTCAAATTAAACACCCGTTTATAGCTATTAATATTTTGTTATGATAGTTGATGGGTGGGATAGAAATAGATTGACACTCACATTTAACTTGTGACCTTTCAGTTTTCACCACTGCCGGCTGAGAGGCAGGTTTCACCTTTTCCCCCTCTCTCTACAAACGAAATCAGTACATCTGCAATCACCCGATCGTTGCTCAAACGGGGTACTTTGTTTTGCCCTCCCAATTTACCTACCTGCTTCATGTAATTGATGAAACCACCTTTTTGTATAGGTGTAATTTTTAAAGGAGATAGGATATTGCCGGCAATCAGGTCATCGTAATACACGTTTTTTTGACGCAGGTTGTTATCCAGTTTCCTTGCAAAGTCCTGGAGATCGCCTGGCATTTCTTCAAATTCTATAAACCACTCATGATAACTTTTCTCCCCTGTTTGAGAAATAAAGGGTGCAACCGTAAACTCTTTGATGTGCAGGTTGGAGGAGTGTGTGCCGGCGAGCATGGCAGCTTCCACCTCTTCTCCTATTACATGTTCGCCAAACGCAGAAATATAATGTTTGATGCGGCCGGTAACCACGATGCGGTAAGGATCTACCGACACAAACTTGATCGTATCACCAATGTTGTATGCCCATAAGCCAGCATTGCTGGTAATGATAAGGGCGTAGTTTTCTCCCAGCTTTACATCCTTTAACGTGAGCCTTGTTGGTTGTTCGTTGCCAATCTCCGCTACTGGAATGAATTCGAAGAAAATGCCGCTACAAGTATTCAGCAACATTCCGGTTTCTTTTTGTGAATCCTGGAAGGCAAAAAATCCTTCACTCGCCGGGAACAATTCAATGGTATCTATACTGCGGCCAATGCTTTCCGTTAGTTTGCTTTTGTAGGGTTCGTAATTTACCCCTCCTTGTACCATCACGCTGAAATTGGGAAACAGCTCACCAATTTTTTTGCCGGACTTTTCTTCCAACCTGTCAAAATACATTTGCATCCATGGCGGAATACCGCTGATGAGCGTCATGTTTTCGTTGATCGTTTCCTCCACTATCTTATCAAGCTTTTCCTCCCAATCTTCTATGCAATTGGTTTCAAAAGACGGCAGTTGATTGGCCCTCAGATATTTGGGTATATGATGATTTACAATGCCGCTGAGTCTTCCTGTGGGCGTATCTCCCACCCTTTCCAATACGGGTGATCCGCTTAAAAAAATAAGCTTCCCATCTGCGAAAGCATGGTTACCACTTTCTACCATGTAGCAAAGCAAAGCATTGCGGGCAGTGTTGATGTGATTGGGAATAGAATCTTTGGTGATGGGAATATATTTTACACCGCTGGTAGTACCACTTGTTTTGGCAAAATAGATGGGCACACCTTTCCAAAGGATGTTGTGCTTACCCGCTTTTATTTTTTCTATATATGGCTTGAAGGCTTCGTAGTCCCGCACAGGTACCCGCTGCACATAATCTTCATGCGTTTTTATCTGTTCAAAATTGTGGTCTTTCCCAAACTCTGTTTTGAGACCGGTTTTTAACAATTGTAAAAACAGTTGCTGCTGATCTGCCACTGCTGTAAGCATTCCCTTCTTCACCTGTTTCGCTGTGTAGTTGGCAAAGGGTTTTGCCAGGAAAGATTTTATTTTCATCGCCATGTTCTTTGCTCCCGGTTTGCTTTTATGCCTCCAATGGATGTACGCTCCAA
>JANPJW010000336.1:0-7976 GCA_031425715.1 Chitinophagaceae bacterium
CATTTTTGGGTAGTCACTCCCATGATCTTTACACCGGCTCGCATTTTTTGTATGAAATCTGAGTGAATGGGCTTATCAACCGTAACAATGTATTCCTTCTCATGCCCGTTGCCTGCCCGCAGGATTTTGTTAACGATATCACCATCGTTGGTTAAGAATATCAGTCCTTCAGAAAGCTTGTCAAGCCTGCCTATGGGAAAGATGCGGGTTTTGTAATTTACAAAATCTACAATGTTGGTCTTGTCCTTTAAGTCTGTGGTGCAGGTTATTCCTTTCGGTTTATTTAGTAAAAGATACACTGCATTCTTTTTCTTTTTTATGGGCTCTCCATCTATTTTTACCACATCGCCCTCTGCTACCCGGTTGCCTTTTTGCGCATCCTTGTCATTGATGGTAACCCGGCATTCTTCTATATAACGATCTGCCTCCCGCCTGCTGCAAAAACCACTATCACTGATGTATTTGTTTAAACTTATATCCATCTAACCGTTTGTTGTTGCGAATTACCTCAAATTATTCGACTTGCTATGTAATATTTTTTAAACAATCGCACTGGGCAGACTACACACTATTATTTGCGTCTTGCATATTGATGCTGCAAACCCTACTTTAGCCCCCTAAATTAAAGTTTTATGCTACGCATCATTTTATGCATGTTCATCTCATTGAACTCCCTCGTTGCACAGGCCCAGTTGGGAAATCTTTTAGAAAAAGCCAAACAAAAAGCAAAAAGTAAAGTGAACCAAAGAGTGGATCAAAAAATGGACAATGCCATTGACAAATCGCTGGATAAGGCGGAAAATGCGCCAAAAAAAAGTAAACAGGACGGCACCGAAAAAAGTGAACAAACCAACTCTAAGGAAGAACAGGCTTCCGCTCCCTCCAAAAACAGTACCGGCCAAAGCTTGAAAAGTTACAGCAAATTCGACTTTGTGCCGGGGGAAAAACTGGTAGCCGCCGAGGATTTTTCACAAGACGCTACGGGTGATTTTCCGGCCGGCTGGAATACGAATGGCAATGGAGAAATTGTAACTACCAACAAGAGCACCGGCAAATACCTGATGACACAAAAGGAAGTGAGCTTTTACCCTGAGGGAATAAAAAACCTGCACGATAATTTTACACTGGAGTTTGACCTGATGTGCAGCGATGAATTTAATTTTTACAGCGGCCATTTTGTGGTGGGGTTTACCTCTGCTACAGACATTGGCAAAGACTTTAACAAGTTTGCCCGCTTCGGAGAGGGGCGCACTGATAACGGTGGGGGCTTTGAGGTTTCCTTTCATCCGCAAAATGCAGGGGGCCAGGCAGGTTCTACAGAGTTCTACTCCACATTCGACCATAAAGAAATAATTAAAAACAATGCCGACCAGGATAAGCTAAGCGAGCCTTCTAAAACACAAACGCATATTTCTATCTGGCGTCAAAAAAGCAGGGTAAGAGTTTACATGGATGAAAAAAAGATATGGGATATACCGAGGGGGCTGCCGGACAATCTTACACTTAACAGCTTGTATTTTAGAAACAATGCGGCCAGCAATGCCAAGGATGCTTACTACCTCGGTAACATTCGCCTGGCTGTAGGCGCTCCCGATACCAGGAATAAATTAGTGACAGAAGGAAAGTTTGTAACCCATGGAATTCTATTTGATGTAAACAGCGATAAGATTAAACCAAGCAGCTACGGGGCGTTGAAAGATATTGCACAGGTACTTTTAGAAAATGAAAGCCTGAAGGTACTGATTGTAGGCCATACTGATAACGATGGCGACCCCGCTGCCAACCTGGATCTTTCCAAAAAGCGGGCGCAAGCCGTTAAGAATTTTATTTCGAAAGAATTTAATGTAGACGGCAACCGACTGCAAACCGATGGCAAGGGCGAAAGCCAGCCCCAGGATAAAAATACCACTGACGAAGGCAAGGCAAATAACCGCAGGGTGGAGTTTATACGACAATAAATAATTGATACTGCCGGGAAAATAAAAACGGGAAACTATGTCTCCCGTTTTTTTATATTCCTTGTGGCAATGCCATTATTCATGATTCCTTAGCCTCTGTAGGTGCCGCGGCCGGTGGCGGAACATCCGAAGCCGGTTGTTCTTTAGGCTCTTTATCCTCTTTGATGAGCCTTCCCAATTCAGATCCCTTTTTAGGTTTCTGCGTTCTGGGAGCAAACATTACCAACATCCTTTTTCCTTCCATTTTAGGCATCCCTTCGAGTGCCCCTACGTCTTTGAGACTATCAGCAAATTTTAATAAAAGTAATTCGCCTCTTTCTTTAAACATGATAGCCCTTCCTTTAAACTGAACGTGAGCCTTCACCTTGTCGCCTTCTTTCAAAAACTTTTCAGCATGTTTCACTTTAAAGTCAAAGTCATGATCATCCGTATTAGGCGTAAAACGAATTTCTTTTACCTCACTCGTTTTGGCTTTAGCCTTCATTTCCTTTTTCTTCTTCTTCTCTTCGTACAAAAATTTATTGTAATCAATTATCCTACACACTGGCGGTGTAGCTCCCGGAGAAATCTCTACCAGGTCTAAGCCCTGGCTCTGGGCCAGCTTTTGTGCGTCTTGCGTGGAGAAGATACCTGGTTCAAGGTTTTCGCCTACCAATCGTACCTCCGGCACTTTTATCATGTGGTTGGTACGGTGCTCTTGTTGTTGTTCTTTTTTAAAACGAGGGTTAAATGTTCCCCTCGGTTGTCTGGGTGGAAATGCCATTTACTTTTTTTGATTTATAATATTGTTTTTGTTTCTGCCTGCCTTTAGATGGGCATCATCCCGGCCTGCACTATTGGTTCATGATGGTTTCAAAAATCAAGCCTTTATTTTGGGCCTGCATTTTCTAGCCTCAGGATTCTCTTCTTTCTTTGATTTCGTCAACCAACTCCTGGGTAAATTCCTCTAGTGGTTTAACGCCAAGATCGCCTTTACCTTGCCTGCGAACAGCTACTTTACCCTCATTCATTTCCTTCTCTCCTATCACCAGCATATACGGAACCCTTGCCAGCTCTGTGTCCCTTATCTTCTTCCCAATCTTCTCATTTCTGTCGTCTATCTCTGCACGAATATCTGCATTTTTCAGCGTTTTCAAAATTGTATTTGCGTAATCCATGAATTTATCGCTGATGGGCAAGATCTTTACCTGCAGCGGCGCCAGCCATGCCGGGAACTTGCCTGCATAGTGTTCCAGCAGGAAGCCGATGAACCTTTCATGGGTACCCAAGGGAGCCCTGTGAATGATGAGGGGAACTTCTGGAGCATTGTCTTTGTTGGTAAAGCTCAGCTTGAAGCTACGGCCCTGCGCAAAATCAACCTGGTTGGTAGCCAAAGTGAACTCACGGCCTATGGCACTCCAAATCTGTACATCTATCTTAGGGCCGTAAAATGCTCCTTCTCCTTTTACTTCTACATAATCTACACCGGTTTCAATGAGTACGTTTCGCACCAGTTCCTCCGTTTCCAACCACAACTGAGGCTCGTTCACATACTTCTGGCCAAGCTTTTCCGGGTCATGAAGGGAAAGACGCATTCGATATTTATCTATACCAAATATTTTGAAGTACTTAATGTACATGTCATTTACCGCTCTGAATTCGTCAGCAAACTGCTCTTTGGTACAATAAATATGTGCATCGTTCATATGCAGGCAGCGCACCCTCATTAAACCAAACAACTCCCCACTTTGTTCGTAGCGATAACAAGTCCCATATTCTGCAATGCGGTATGGCAGGTCTTTATAACTTTTTTGCTCTGCATCAAATATTTTATGATGATGCGGGCAGTTCATTGCTTTTAAATAATATTTGGTACCATCAAGTTCCATGGGCGGAAACATGCTATCTGCATAGTAGGGAAGATGCCCGCTGGTGAGGTACATACTCTCTTTCGCAATGTGGGGCGTTACTACCCTCTTGTATCCGCCCGCATTTTCTGTTTCCTTGGCAAGTTTTTCCAGCTCTTCAATAATGATCGTACCGTTGGGCATCCACAGTGGGAGGCCTGGTCCCACATCATCATCCATGGTAAAAATGCCCATCTCTTTACCCAGCTTCCTATGATCTCTTTTCTTGGCTTCTTCCAGCATGGCCATGTATTCGTCCAGCTCTTTTTGTGCAGGAAACGTAATACCATACACCCGGGTAAGCTGCTTGTTCTTCTCATCACCTTTCCAATAAGCACCGGCTACGCTGGTAAGTTTGATGGCTTTAATAAATCCTGTGTGAGGAATATGTGGGCCACGACACAAATCTGTAAATTGGCCCTGGGTATAAAAAGTAATTTCTCCATCTGTTAAATTCTGCAGAAGGTCTAATTTGTATTCATCTCCTTTGCCTGTAAAATATTCAAATGCCTCTGATTTCGAAATGCCTTTTCTCACAAAGCTGTTGTTCTGCTTTGCCAGCTCATTCATCTTTTTTTCCAAAACCTGCAAATCATCTTCTGTTATTTTTTGTTCACCAAGATCCATGTCGTAGTAAAAACCTTTCTCAATTGCAGGACCTACCCAAAATTTCACGCCGGGGAAAGTGGCTTCCACGGCTTCGGCCATCAAGTGCGCAGAAGAATGCCAGAAGGTTGATTTAGCAGCCTCGTTTTCCCAGGTAAGCAATTGCAGGGAGGCATCTTTTTCGATGGGCCTCGTGGCATCCCACACTTCATTGTCAATGTTGGCCGCCAACACCTTCCTGGCCAGTCCTTCACTGATAGATTTTGCAATGTCGAGAGAGGTTGTACCTTCCTGGTAATCTCTCACCGAGCCATCAGGTAATGTGATCTTTATCATGATTGGTTTGTTCTGTCTAAATTAAGAGTCGCAAAATTAACTAATCCTTAGCTAACGAACAGGTTAAATGCATAATTAAGCATAGAATTACCTATAATTTTGTTTTTCCCTAAATTCGTTTTTTACATGAATCGATTTTTACTTCTTGCATTAGCTATTTTATCTTTCACAACCGTATTGGCCCAGGATTTTGCCGGGCAATGGAAAGGTAGTTTTGTAGACAAAAGCACCAAATATATGGGCTGGGGCGGCGATAAGTGTGAGTACGTGCTGGACCTGGAAACGAAAGGCAATAAGGTTACCGGCTTTTCTTATACTTACTTCTCCGAAGGTGGAAAAAGATATTACACTATCTGCAGGCTTGACGGAGTTCTGGACAAAAAGAAAAAGTATGTAGAGGTTACTGAAGTGGAACGCACCAAAACCAATGTACCAGCTGAAGTAAACAATTGTTTCCAGGTGCACAGGCTGAGTTTTTTTAAAGCCACCGGTGCCGATGAAACACTGGAAGGAGATTGGATACCCGCCCCCAATCAAAAAGGGAATTGTGGCTTTGGTGTTACCAGTCTGAGCAGGCGTTCGCTAACCAAATCATATCCCGGCTTTAAAAATCCTGCAGCTAAAAATAGTACGTTGGTAAAACCAGGAACCAAAGCTTTGCTCAACCTGGCTGATAAAAATCAAAAACCTGCCGGACCTCCTCTTGCTAAAACCACTCTACCCAAACCGAAATCAAGCCCTGTTGCTCCTGTAGTACCAAAGGGAGACACATTTCTGAAACAGAAAGAATACAAAGACGAAGCCCTGGTAAAGATGACGCCCAAGACCTTGCTGGCTCCAGGCCTTAGATATGAAAAAAGAAATACCAGTATTTTAAAAACCATTGAGGTAGAGAGTAATAATGTGAAAATAGATTTGTATGACAACGGGGAGATTGACGGCGACAGTATTTCTCTTTTCCTGAATGGAAAATTGTTGCTTTCGAGAAAAAAATTGACGACGGCTCCCATAACTCTTCGCTTGTCATTAGAAGAACTGGAGGAAGAGAATGAGTTGGTGATGTATGCAGAAAACCTTGGCACCATTCCGCCCAACACAGCATTGATGGTTGTTACAGACGGCAGTAAGCGTTATGAAGTTCGTATCACTTCAGATTTGCAAAAAAATGGCACCATCAGGTTTGTGAAAAAGAAATAGCAACTCCTATTTTAAAAATATAATTTTAAGTGTAACACCATACACTAAAAAACCAGGCCTGCTGCCTGGTTTTTTAGTGTAGTTATATCTTTAGCAAAGACTATGAAGGCAGGACAAATCTTACATGCTGTTGAAATGAACTACCTAAGAAGATCTAAAATTTAAAATTCCAGGTTACAGCGGGTATAATCGGAAATATGGACACTTGTTTGGCCTGCACCTGCAAGCTCCCATCCAGCGGCGATCCCTGCTGGTCGAAATAAATAAAGTAGGGGTTTTGGCGGCTGTATGCATTGTACAAACTGAATACCCATTCTGTTTTCAATTTTCTTTGATCGTTTCTTTTACCCGCTAGAATAGCACTGAAATCGACCCTGTGATAAGCCGGCAACCGATACTGGTTAATGCGGCTATACTCCTGCGTTAGTACGCCTCCCACAATATAAAAGCGTTGAGGTAATGTGGCGGCATTGCCAGTACCATAAACGAATGTGCCGGCGAGTTTCCAGCGGTCGCTCAGTTTATACATGGCCACAACACTCATATCGTGCCTGCGATCATATTTGGCAGGATACTTTTCGCCAAAATTCAGGTCATTAAATTTTCGCCAGGTCCAGCTCAAAGTATAACCCACCCAGCCGGTGAGTTTGCCTTTTACTTTATTTACAAAAAACTCAGACCCATAGCTCCAACCTTTTCCAAATACAAAATCATCTTCGGTATCTGCAATGGTGTTGGGTGTATAGCCTTCCCTGTATTCAATCTGGTTCTGCATGTCTTTGAAATAAACTTCCAGGGAGGTTTCAAAACTGTTGTTCTTAAAATTTTTAAAAAGCCCTGCGGCATACAACCAGCTTGTTTGTGGTCTTACCTTATAAGTACTAGGCACCCAGAGATCTGTAGGTAATGTGGTTCCTGCATTGCTTACGAGATGAATGTATTGCAGGTTGCGGGTAACTGAGGCCTTCAAAGAAGTTTCATCGTTTATGCTATATCGCAAGGTAAGCCGCGGCTCCAGGCCGCCATAGGTTTTTACATTCTGGCCTTTTCTGAAAACTGTACTATCGGTGCGGTTGCCATTAAGATCCTCTTTGTAAATTTTATAAGCACCAATTTGCTGAAAGCCACTGTACCTCAGGCCTGCGTTGATGTTCCATTTGTCGTTTATCTCCCAGTCGTCTT
Organism: Chitinophagaceae bacterium; assembly: GCA_031425715.1. Classification (GTDB taxonomy): domain Bacteria; phylum Bacteroidota; class Bacteroidia; order Chitinophagales; family Chitinophagaceae; genus Ferruginibacter. Next base: position 7,166 of record JANPJW010000336.1, read on the forward strand.
GCAGGTACAGGGCAGCTTCGTGTGCAAACTTTACTTGTGCATTCAGGGGGTTGAAAGCCACCGAATCCTGACGCCCGCTCACTACGGAAGGTGTAAAGCGGTGATAAGTATAGTTGTAACCAAATTTTATTTTATGGCGGGCGCTCGGGTAATAATCAAAGTCTTGTTTGAGGCTTACATCCCTGATGCCACTCGCAAGTTTCACCGCAAAATTGTCTTGCGCAGCACTAAACGAAAAATTGTAGTCGTTGTAAACAGCCGTTGTATTAGCAAACAATTTATTGTTGAAAACATGGTTCCAGCGGAGGGTGCCGGTAGCATTGCCCCAGGGAATATTCACATCCAGGCTTTGCCTGCCATTTACAAAATCAAACAACTGCCATATGCGTATCAACGCGCAGGTTTGAATTGGCGAGCGAATAGGGATTTCACAACGGGAAGGATTCCCATGCATCGCTTGCTTGACCTGCTCTATGCGTTCGCGCTTTTGATCGCTTCGCCCTTCCTCGTGTATCGTTCCTGGCGTACGGGCCGGTACCGCGCCCATCGCCGGGAGAAACTGTTCGGCCTGCCCGCGTCCCTTCAATTCGATTCGCGGCCCGTCTGGTTCCACGGCGTTTCCGTGGGCGAAATTCATCTGCTTCGAATCATCGTTTTCGCGTTCCGCAAGCGGTTCCCCGGCGTGCCGGTCGTCGTGAGTTCCACAACCGATACCGGGTTGAGGGAAGCCGCCAAGGCGTTCTCCGATCTGCCGGTGATACCGTATCCGTTCGATTTCTCTTGGGCCGTTCGACGGACGCTTGAAGCGGTG
>JANPJW010000337.1:0-7708 GCA_031425715.1 Chitinophagaceae bacterium
CCACTACCAATGCCACAATTTTAGCCAATCCCTTATATGCCACCACCGCTGAAGCTTACAGCGCATACAACAGCACTATGAGCAGCATGGAAGCCGCTGTAACCAGCATGCACAACATGATTAATAGCCTGCATGCAAAGCAGCAGCAACTAAGCCAGGTGCTGGGCACTTTACCGGCGGATGCAAAATATGCAGCCATCAAAACACAGGGCCAGGCTTTGATAAAACGCATGAAGGACTGGGACGAAGAGATGATACAGCGCAAGTCGAAAGCGTATGACGATGTGGAGAATTTCCCCAATAAATTTACTGCCAATTATATGTTTCTCACCAATCAAACAGAGAGTGATATTCCGTCAGTAAATCAACCGTCCATAGATTTAATGAAAGAATTAAATACCCAATGGGCCGCATTAAAAAACAGGGGAAGTCAACTCTTAGATAAAGATATTCCTGCATTTAATCAGCAGCTATGGCAGGCGGGGATAGGTGCTATTTGGAAAAATTGATGCCGGCAAAAAGACCTGTTATATGAGCATTGATTGCTAAAAATTTACCCCAAAAAACCGGCTCATAAGCCGGTTTTTTGTTTTTGGTTGATGCTGCAAATATTCTCTTGTTCTCAGCAAACTTTCCCCATTACCATTTACTAGTGGTTAGCTTTTTCACACTGGTCTGCATTGCATTATCATCTCCCTCCAATCTCCTTCAACATTTCATTTACCGCTGCTTCCAGTTGTGCATCTTTTCCGTTCAGGAAATCTTCATATTTTAAGGGAACTTTTATGTCGGGTTCAAGCTGCAAATTTTCTGTAGGGCGGTTTTCTTTGCCAACTGTTGCAATCATGGGTATGCCGAAAACAATGGTGGGATCAATTTGTGTTTCCCACCACACAGCAGTGCCGGTGCCTGGTACTGGCATGCCTATCAGCTTGCCCATGTTGTTAGCCTTAAATGCATATGGAAAAATAAATGCATCGCTGTAATTGCCTTCACTCATCAAAACACAGCTCGGGTTTTGCCACCGGTCCATGGGTTCGGTTGGCGTTACCTTGTTGCCCTGTGGTTGAAAACTCAGGTAGGTACTGCCACTCAGGAAAGTATTCAGATCGTTGTGTAACCAGCCTCCACCATTAAACCGGGTATCTACAATAAGCGCCTGTTTGTTTTTATTACGTCCCATTACTTCATCCACCACGGTTCTGTAACTACCATCGTTCATGCTCTGCACATGTACGTAGCCTACTTTGCCAGCACTTAGTTTATCTACTTGCTCGTACATCAACTTTACCCAGCGCTTGTACATCAAAGCAGATTCCTCGCCAAATGAAATGGGCTTTAAAGCCTCTTCAAACCGGGTGTTGTTTTTAGCATCGTACAAGCTCAGCAAAATATTTTTATCGGTTTTTCTGTTCAGGAATTTCGCCCAGTCTTCTTTGTCCGTGATGGCTTCTCCATCAATTTTTTCAAGAATCAATCCAGCCTTAATTTTACTGGCAGTTCTATCGGCCGGGCCACCCGTAATAACCTCCGTTATTTTTAAACCATTGCCGGTGTAAGTTTCATCATACAACAAACCAAGGGTAGCGGTCGCATCCGGATTTACAGGCTGTGGACTGTAGCGGCCTCCCGTATGCGATGCATTCAATTCTCCCAACATTTCGCTTAGCAGTTCCTGGAAGTCGTAGTTGTTGTTGATGTGAGGAAGAAACTTGGCGTAAGTTGTTTTGAACATACTCCAGTCTATACCGTGGATGGTAGGATCGTAAAACTTTGCTTTTACCTGCCGCCATGCATGGTCAAAAATATAGCTACGCTCTTTGGCTGCATCCCAAACCATTTCTGCTGCAATGTTTATAGGAGTGGATTTACCTGCGTCATTAATTTTTAAAAGACTGCCATTATTGGTTACAAAAATACTTTTACCATCTTTACTGATGGCGATACCACTCGGTGAGCCGCTTAGCTTGGCCAGTATTTTTGTATCTCTGGTGCGGGGTTCGGTTACCCACAGGTCGTACCCTTTTTCGAAAGAGGCGAGATAATATATTTTAGATCCATCTGCATTAACCACATAATCGCTGATAGAAGAACTGTTGATGGTCAGCCTCATTTTTCTATTATCAACACCGGCGAAATCGGGCTGCCATTTTTTGGTGCTGGTATCTTTTTTTGCTGTTGAATCTTTTTTGTTGGCTGCTGTATCTTTAAAAAGATTGTACTCATCTTTTGATAGTTTGTATTCGTCGAAAGCAGCGGCATCTAAAAATGCGCCGTAGATATCTACTTCCCTGTTGCCCTGGAAAGCAAGCGAGCGGCGTCCTTCTCTGTTGTTTGTCCAGGTCATCAATTTACCGCCCATGGCCCATTTGGGGTTGTCTTCGCCAAAGCCACTGTTGATAGGCCGTACGGCTTTGCCGGAACCGTCTGCTTTTAGAATGGCAGCGTGCGAACCGCCAAAACCAAAGTACTCATCATCGGCCAGGACGTACTTGCCATCCGGGCTCCAGTTAAAATCCAGGTCGCCGTCGGAGTAACTGTAGTTTTGCCCCTTCGGTATTAAGGTTCGTGTTTGCCTGCTCGCTATATTATACACTTTCAGCACATTCCTGTTTTCCAAAAAAGCTACTTCTTTGCCATCGGGAGAATATTTAGGCAAAAATTCTTCTGCATCGGTTGCAATGAGTGGTGCTTCATTTAAAACGGTAGCAGCATAAAAATAGGGCTCTTCTTTCCGCACAAGGGTAGCGGTATAAATATCCCAATTATCGTTTCTTTCTGCAGCATAAATAAGGCTCTTACCGTTGGGAGCCCATTCTACCATCCGCTCCTGTTGCGGCGTATTGGTTATTCTTTTTGTTTGTGTACCATCTACGCTTGTTACAAATACTTCTCCACGGCTCACAAAAGCAATCTCTTTGCCGTTTGGCGAAAGCGCAAAACTGCGCACATTACCATTTACCGCTACATTTTTCTCTGCATTCTGGCGGCCATCATTGTAAATCTGAATAGCTACTTTTTTGGGTGATCCATCGCCGGTAATCGTATAGATATCACCATCATTGGTAAAGCACAAAGTATTGTTTTGGCTGATACTCAAATGGCGCACAGGGTTTGTTTTAAACGAAGTAAGTTGTCGCTCAGCGCCTGTAGCAAGCAGCATTTTTTTATAAATATTCTGATTGCCGTTTTTCTCACTTAAATAATACACAGCATCATCGTTGCTGCTGTACACCGGCTCTCTGTCTTCTCCCTCAAAATCACTTATTTTTTTATAGGTTCCGTTTTTTACGTTCATCGTCCACACATCTCTGGTAACGGAGGAAGTGTGGTGTTTGCGCCAGGGATCTTCATAACCCTTACGGTCTTCAAATATAATTTCGGTACCCTTGCTGTTGTAGCGTGCTCTGTCCATGCCTGCGCCTGATAATAATACCGGCCTGCCACCAGCTACGGGAACGGTGTATAAATTTTGAAACAATCGTGGACTGTAAAACCGCACATTGCTTGCCTGCACATTTCTCGCACTGCCAAGTATGATTTGCTTGTCATCGGGTGAAAAATCGAACGGGAAATCGCCGGCGCTGTTGTAGGTGATGCGCACCGGAGTACCACCATTTACAGGCATTACAAACACATCGAAATTACCATAGCGATCGCTGGCAAATGCAATCGATTTTCCATCGTGGCTCCATACGGGCATCATATCCTGCGCTTCGTGTATAGTAAGCGGCGTAGCAGTTCCTCCGTTGGCTGCTACCATATAGATATCTCCCTTATACCCAAAGGCAATGTTTTTACCATCTGGTGAAATTGCAGGATAGCGCAACCAGGTAGCATTATTCTGAGCAGTGCCTGCAAGTACTGTTAACAGTAGGAGGGATAACAAATAAAATCTCATGGCAGTTTATTTTAAAGTAAAAAAAGACAGGCTACAATTTACGGTAAAATGGCATAAAGTTACCTGTTGAAACAGGGGCAGGTAACCATCTCTTAAAATTGGAGTTTTTGAAGAAGTAATCAGGAGTTGTGCAGGTTGGGGCTTTTGTATAGTTTGCTGTTTTACGCCAGGCACAATTTTATAAAGTGATTTATTTTATAGAAATAGAGTCCGATCCTGACTTAGATTGCCCTAACATGTATGCAAAGCCGTTAGCAACTACCATTGTTACAGCCGCTGTATGTCTTCAGCCATGTGGACCAGCAATCAAAACAAAGCCCTGATATTTTTACTTACCTATTTGGTTATATTTGGCACTTAAATTATTTTATGAGATTTACCTTAATATTAACCGCATTTGTTTTCTCCCTGATTTTGATTTCTGATGCTTCGGCGCAAAATGTCAAAAAGAAATTAACTCCTGCTGACATCTATAAAATGAAAAGCACCGGCGATGCCCAGATTTCGCCAGATGGAAAATGGGTTATTTACACCCAAAGCCATATTGATACCACCAAAGATAAACGCAATACAGACCTTTGGATGATGAGTTGGGATGGTGCCGACAAAGTGCAACTTACCAACGGCCCAGAATCTGAAGGCAGTCCTGAATGGAGTCCTGATGGAAAATATATTTCATTTATTGCAAGCCGAAGTGGTGGCAGCAGCCAGGTTTATTTGATGAACAGGATGGGTGGTGAAGCCATTAAGTTGACGGATGTAAAAGGAGATTTAAATGACTATGCCTGGAGCCCGGATGCGAAAAGGCTTTTGCTAAACATAAAAGATTATGAGGATACTGCCGGCAAAAAAGCCATGAAACCCTACGTGCTCAATCGGTATAAAATAAAACAAGATGTGAGCGGCTATCAATATGATACACGCAAGTCTCATTTCTATCTATTTGATATTACCTCAAAAAAACTAGATACGCTAACCAAGGGAAATTTTAATGAGGGTGGGGGTGTTTGGAGTCCGGACGGCAGCGCAGTTGCTTTTGAAAGCAACCAAACGGAAGATCCTGATAAAAACAGCAACTCAGATATCTATGTGATTGATTCCAAAGCAGGTGCCACAGCAAGACAGCTTACCAGTTGGAAAGGCAGTGATGGATCTCCCAGATGGAGCCCTGATGGTAAAAGCATTGCTTACCTTAGAAGTACTTCGGATGCTAATTTCATCATGTACGACCAGTCAATTCTTTGTGTAATGCCTGTTGCTGGCGGAGAACCCAACCAGTTAAGTAAGGTTTTAGATCGCCCGGTGTCTACTCCACGCTGGAGCAAAGATGGAACTGAAATAAATGTATTGGTAACCGATGATATCGAGCGCTACATCGCTTCTTACAATGTTGCTACCCGAAAGTTTTCGAAAATCATTGGTGGAAACCGCACATTCAACTCACTGGAGCGCCACCCCAATGGAAGTTGGATTACTGCTATGTCGGCTCCAGATCTGCCTGCTGAATTTTATGCTTTAGAAAACAATCAACTCCGCCGTCTTACTTATGTGCAGGATGATTTTGTAAATCAGTTTTCGTTTGCTGCAGTTGAAAAGTTCACATCAAAAAGCAAGGATGGTGCGATGGTATCAAACTTGTTATTTGTTCCGGCCGGTTCAGACAAATCTAAAATGCCAGTGATATTCTATATTCATGGTGGGCCCGTAGGGCAGGATGATTATGGCTTTGATCTTACCAGGCAAATGCTTGCTGCCAATGGTTACGCAGTGGTTGCAGTAAACTATCGGGGAAGCAATGGTCGTGGTTTGGCATTCAGTAAAGCCATTTATGCCGACTGGGGAAACAAGGAAGTGTTAGACATCCAGGGAGCTGCCGATTATTTAATCAGCAAGGGAATGGTAGATGCCAATAAAATGGGGATTGGAGGATGGAGTTATGGCGGAATTCTAACCGATTATACCATCGCAAAAGATACCCGTTTCAAAGCTGCCATTAGTGGAGCCGGTAGTGCTTTGCAGTTATCTCTTTACGGCGTTGACCAATATATTCTTCAATTAGACAATGAGATTGGCCAACCATGGAAGGATAAGAATTACGAGAAATATTTAAAATTATCTTATGCATTTCTACATGCAGATAAAATAAAAACGCCCACCTTGTTTATGACCGGTGAAAAAGATTTTAATGTGCCGGCTATTGGAAGCGAACAAATGTACCAGGCGCTTCGTTCCATCGGTACGCCTACAGAATTGGTGGTTTATCCCGGTCAGTTTCATGGTTTCACTTTGCCTTCTTTTCAAAAAGACAGGTTGGAAAGATACAATCAGTGGTTTGACAAATATTTAAAAAACTAAGGAGCCTAATAAACGGGTAAGTGTAAACCAAAACTAAAAGGGATGTCAGTTTTTCTTAACAACTCGTTTCTAGAAGATGAAAAAGCAATGTTGCATGTGTCAGATTTGTCCATGCAGCGTGGCTATGCTGTTTTTGATTTTTTTAGAACGGTAAATGGAGTGCCCCTTTTTATGCACGACCACCTGGACCGCTTCTATGCTTCGGGCAGTGCTATGCGGTTACCCATAGGGCACACAAGGGAGGAGTTGATGGTTATTGTGCAGGAACTGATTGCACGCTCAGCTCTCAGCGAAGCGGGTATCAGGTTGATGCTAACGGGGGGTTATTCACAAGATGGTTTTCAGCCGGCTGAGCCCAATTTGCTCATCACCTGCAATCCCATAAAAACGGTGTCGGATACCGCCATCAAGCAGGGAGTCTCCATCATTACTTACCAGCATCAGCGGGAACTTGCACACATAAAAAGCACCAATTATTTGATGGCAGTATGGCTGCAGCCTTTACTAAAACAAGAGGGAGCCGACGATGTGTTGTATTACAACAACGAAACGGTGACGGAGTTTCCCCGTAGCAATGTTTTTATGGTGACTAAAGATGGAACGCTGGTAACACCTGCCCACCATATGTTAAAAGGCATCACCCGGCAAAAAATACTATTGCTTGCAAAGGAATTAATGCCGGTGGAGGAAAGAAACATAACGGTGGAAGAATTGGTTACGGCCAGGGAAATCTTCTTAACCTCTACCACTAAAAAAGTGTTGCCTGTTGTAAAACTAAATGGCAAGATAATCCATGATGGTACACCCGGTGCTGCCTCGTTGCTTTTGTATGAAAAGTTTACGGCGTTGGAGCAAATGGATTACACTCCCATGAGTGCATAGGGAAGACCCCGGTGATGGTCCCAGAAAAGATGTTATTCTGCCTGACGGCTCCTGCAAATCGTAGCTTCCAATTAACTGAACTAGTTCATTTTAGCATTGGCGCTGTCTGGGGTGAGCTTGTTTAAATCAAGCATTTGCTGCGGGGGTGATGGTGCATATGTGGTCTTGTTTGTACAAATACTCATGCCTGCATGTGCTGGCGGTGACCGCCGTCATCAACAAAAATTTTACCGGTCAGATGCTGGGGAAATAGATAGTGAATGTGGAGCCTATCCCCGGCTTACCTTCTGCTACGATAAAGCCCTGGTGGTTGGTAACAATTTTTTTTACAATAGATAAGCCAATACCTGTTCCTGAATATTCACTCCTGCCATGAAGCCTTTTGAAGGCTTCAAAAATTTTGGTAGCGTGTTCTGCCTCAAACCCAATACCGTTATCTGCAATTTTGATAGCATGATATTCTAGATGTTTGTCAGCCGCAGGGTGATCGATTTCATTTCCATGAATGCGTTTTGAAGTAATGGTTATATGTGGAGTAACTTCGGGTTTGCAGTATTTTATTGAATTGCT
>JANPJW010000338.1:0-2169 GCA_031425715.1 Chitinophagaceae bacterium
ACAAATTTATCGTAGAACTTGCTGCCCGGGTTACCACTTTGTCCGCCCGGGTAAATACCAAAGGCTTCTGTTTTTTGGGTCAGACTTACCACCATCCGCCAACTTGGACCATGATTTTCCCGGGTGGCATTGATGATGTTACTACCTCCACCAATTGCAAGATTTGCCCTGCTAAAGGCAGGTATTTTGGCCAGATGAGAAACGGTAGTTCCTTTATATTTGGCCCACTCCAGTTTGCCATCAGCCTTAGCTTTCTTCAAATCTACCACTGCATTTTTAAAAGCCAGTGTTGCCATGTCTGCCAGCGTTTCTTGTTGTGGCGTTTTAATATTATCCAAAAATTTATAAGCAGAGTCTCGTAACACGGCCTCTAGCAAAGTGCTCTCCATGGGTTTCTGAATGGGTTGCGGAGCATTTGCAAATTCATCATCAAAAACTACGGGCTTAAATTCATCCCAGGTTAATACAAACACGGTGGCTCCGGTAGAATTTGCATCATTGCGCAGATCCCAGTTTTGCAATAAAGAGAAATATTCTTTTTCCTCTGCAGATAAAGCAGCGGTATTTATATTTTTCAGAAAAATAGGTCGGGCCATTTCTGCAAACACATTGTAATTGTCTGTTTGCATTTCCATCATAGTTTGTGGCGTTATCTGTTGCATAGCGGCCAACTTCCTGTTCACGATCAATCCTCTCGGCGTGGGATATTCCCTGCCAAGGTAATATGGATAGGTAGAATCTACGGGTCTTTGATTGGCACTGCTTACAAAGCCTCTCTCGGGGTTGTATTGAAACGGTGTCTCACTATCGGGTATCATTCCCTTCCACATGTAACTGCTGTCTGTACCGGGCATCACAAAATCACCTTGCCCTTTCCACTTAGCCGGCCACTCCCCTTGTGTGCGAATCGCAATGTCGCCGGTCTTGGATGCAAACACGACATTCTGCCCGGGTGTATGAAGATTCAAAACGGCTTCCTGGTAGTCTGCATAATTTTTTGCGTGGTTCAATTTATTAAAAATCAGCAATTCGTTGCTGGGGTCGTGTGCCTTCCAACGCACCGCATAATTTTTTTGATTGCCGGTTCTTTTGCCTGAAAAACTTTTATCATACATCACAGGACCGAACACCGTATAGGCAACAGTATCCATCAAACTTTTCTTACCAATAATTTTTATCTCTTCATACCTAAACTCAGTTTGCTTCCACTGCCCATCAAACCAATACTCCTGGCGGCTATCGTCCTTAAATTGAATTTCATAATAATCTCTTACGTCTCTGCCACCATTGGTAAAGCCAAAGGCCACACTATCATTGTAACCAATAATTACATTGGGCGCACCCGGAAAGCTTGCACCGTAGGCATTGAAAGCCGGCGTAGAAATTTGCATCTCATACCATAGCGAGGGAAGGTTTAACCCGAGGTGCGGATCGTTGCAAAGGATAGGCGCACCGGAGGCTGTTTTGGCACCACCCACCGCCCAGTTGTTGCTGCCGTTTTCCCGGTCGGGCTTTTGCGCTTCCTCTACCGTTACCACATTTTTAAAATAAAGAGAATCGGCAGAAGCTGGTTTGGACACCTGCATAGCCGGTGCAGCAAATGGGGTACCCTTTGGTATAATCGGATCTAAGGAATCCTGGAGGGCAGGATACAATAAATTAAAATCTTCGATGTTAAAAAACTGGCGGGCATTGGTCATTTCAAAATCTGTTTCGTGTGCTGCCAGGTCGTATGACATATATTTGAGGAAAAGAGCGGTTTTCAGATTGCTCCATAACTCTGGGCGAAAGCCTATCAATTTATATTCAATAGGAAGGCTGCTTTCCGTGAGGGAAGTTATCCAGGCATTTACCCCTGCTGTGTAAGCATCGCAAATGGCTTTGGTCTGTGGATCGGCTTCCATTACCTTCAGAGAATTTTCGGCAGCGTACACCATGCCCAGGCGACGAAATTCACGGTCATGCGTAAGCGCAATATCTCCTACGGCTTCACTCGCCCTGCCGGCGGCAGATAAAGTTTGCAAATCCATTTGCCAGAGCCTGAATTTTGCATGCAGGTAACCCTGTATGAAATAAGCATCTGTTTCTACTTCGGCAAAAACATGTGGTACCAGGCGATCGTCGAAGTACACATCGGTTTTTCCCTTAAGGTTATCAAAGCTGAGGTCT
>JANPJW010000339.1:0-9097 GCA_031425715.1 Chitinophagaceae bacterium
GGAAGTATGGAGCGTGATGAATGCCGGAAAACAGCTGAATGCAGAATTAGTTGAAAGGTTAATTCTGCCAATAATTATTGAACATGATTTTCCATTGCTCATAGGATATCCACGAACACAGACTCACCTTAATTCTTTAAAGAAATTGCTTTTGGAGAATAACATTCAGCTGAAATTGTTTTTATATTTAAAGAACAGCAAGGCTATCAATTTTGGACACATCGAAATTCAAGAGAATGAAATGAAAGTAATTGATGTGACTGAGCCCAATGGGGTTAATACACTTGAATTCAAAATTCTGTTGAAAGATTTGGTATAATGTTTTAATCCAATTAGCTAATCCCCCTTCGATGGCAAACTAAAACCAATACTCGTTCCCACATCCAGCTTGCTGCGCACATGTATGTTTTGCCCATGCGCTTCTATAATGTGTTTGCAAATAGCAAGGCCCAGGCCACTGCCGCCTTCTTTGCGGGTGCGGGCAAGATCGGTGCGGTAGAATCTTTCAAAAATACGGGGTATGTGTTCTTCGGGTATGCCCACGCCTTCGTCGCTTATTTCTCCCGCCTTGGTTCGTGTCCTCACGAACCACTTCTCAGGGTTTTTTAAAGGCGCAAGGGTTTTATACATCGGGGTTTGGCAGGCAATGTTATTTAAATGGAAAGATTAAATTTGCGAAAACCCCGCTGGAACACACTTTGCTAATCACTTTTCGATGGCAAACTAAAACCAATACTCGTTCCCACATCCAGCTTGCTGCGCACATGTATGTTTTGGCCATGCGCTTCTATAATGTGTTTGCAAATAGCAAGACCAAGGCCACTGCCGCCTTCTTTGCGGGTGCGGGCAAGATCGGTACGGTAGAATCTTTCAAAAATACGGGGTATGTGTTCTTCGGGTATGCCCACGCCTTCGTCGCTTATTTCTATGAGCACATGCTTGCCATCTACATTGTAAAAACTGGCTTCTACCAGGTCGTTGTCGTTGCTGTATTTAATGGCGTTGTCTACGAGGTTTGTCAACACCTGCCTTATTTTTTCTTTATCGGCAAAAACCGCCAGCGGCAGTTCGCAACCTTTTTTTATGGCAAAACGAATGTTTTTTTCTTTGGCTTTTAAAAACAGGCTTTCATACACGTCTTTTAAGAGTTCCTGTATGATGAAGTTTTTTTTGTTCAGTTTGAGTTGTCCGCTTTCAAGGCGGGCAATTTCATCGAGGTCATCCAGCAGGTTTACCAGCCTGTCTACATTGCGGGATGTACTTTGAAGAAACCTGGTGTTGACGGCTTCGTTGTGCAGCGCACCGCTTAGCAGTGTATCTACATAACCCTGTATGGCAAAGATGGGCGTTTTGAGTTCGTGGCTCAGGTTCTGCAAAAACTCTTTTCTAAAGGCTTCGTTGCGCAGCAACACATCTATTTCTGCTTTGCGCTGCATGGCCCAGGCTTCCACATCCTGCCGCACTTCATCAATGCTTTTTTGTGGTAAGATATTTTTATAATAAAACTCTTCCCTTTTGCTTGCTTTGGTTTGATAAATGAGTTTGTAAATGAGTTTGATCTTACGGTAAATAAAAGTTTGCAGCGTATATAAAATGAGCGCAAAGCTGCCGGCAAAAATAATGGCAAACGACAGCAGGCCTATCCACCACACGGGTTTAAAAGCATAAAAACCGAGCGCAATAGGAACCGATAATGCCAGTGCAGTTACCGAAGCCAGTTGTTGGGGTGAAAAGTTTTTTGCGGAAAGCATTTTGTAAAAATAGCTGGTTTGCAGGAGAGCTCAATGCAGGTGGATTAATTATGAAAGCTGAATGAGATAGATGATGAATGTTGAAAATTAAACATCAGCGACGTCGATGATTCAATTCATAACTTATCACTCATCATTCATAACTCAAACTTATACCCCACGCCTTTTACAGTCGTAATACAATCCAGGTTTAGTTTCTGGCGAATTTTGCGAATGTGAACATCGATGGTGCGGTCGCCCACGATTACTTCGGTGCCCCAAATCTGGTTAAGGATCTCGTTTCTTAAAAATACCTTGCCAGGGCGGGAGGCGAGTAGTGCCAGGAGTTCAAATTCTTTGCGGGCCAGGGTGATGTCTTTACCATGATGCCTCACAAGGTATTTCTCCCGGTCTATCGCTATTTCCCCAAGGGTAATAATACCGTTGTCTTCTTTTTCAAAACGTCTGAAGAGTGAGTTGATCTTGCTTACCAGAACCTTTGGGCGAATGGGTTTGTTAAGGTAATCATCGGCACCGGTTTCAAGGCCTTGTATCTGCGTGCCTTCGTCGCTCATGGCAGTTAAAAAAACGATGAGTGTTTTTTTAAAGCTGGGCATGTTACGGAGGATGTTGCAAACCTCTATTCCGTTTTTGCCTGGCATCATTACATCGAGTATGATCAAATCGGGCAGGTGGCGTTTGGCTTGTTCAATGGCATCGTCACCGCTTTTAGCCGTTATTACTTCGTAGCCTTCTTGTTGCAGGTTAAACTGGATGATCTCCAGTATATCTGGCTCGTCATCTGCAATCAATATTTTTTTTGCTGTGCTCATGAGTTTGGTGCTGCAAAAGTAGCCATCCTGCCCTTCGAAACATCCGTTAAATGAACGTTATAATATTATCAAATTGTTAAGCAGGCATGGTTGTAAGACGTATAATTGTGAACCAGTTGTGCAGCGATCTGCAAATTTGCAGCATCTTTGTAACCACGTAGCATCACCAAAGAACTTTATGAAGCAAACATTTCTACTTTTTACATTTATCACCCTTGCGCTTGCCGGCCTTGCTGCACCTGCAGATACGGTGAGAATTCCGCTTTCCCGACAGGGTTTTCACGATAAGATAGACAAGGAACAAGACCTGACAGATAAACTGGATAATAAGCTAGACCAATACCTGCACGTGAGCAAAAATGAAGAAATCAACCTACAGGTAACCGATGCTTTTTTTAGAAAACTAGACGGACTGCAATTGTGGGTGGAAACAAACCCGCAGATAGCTACCAACAATGATAAAATACGCTACCTGCGCCTGGTAGAAAACCTGGTGCGTAGTTTTAGAATAGGTTGGAGAAACAAGGAGATTAAACCGCTGGCATTTCCGGCGTTGTACCACACATTTGAAAGTATTCTTAAGGGTCTCCCGGCACAGAAGTCGATGCTACCATTATTGGAAGCGGCTTCTTACGAAGTGGCTAAAATAAATGCTGCCGTGTTTTTTGAAAGCAAAGAATACCCGGAAGCAGAAAAGATAGTCTACCTGAAATATTGCCAGCTTCACCCCGATAACATTTTAAAAACCATTCGCCCCTTTGCGCAGGCTTCTTTTGCAGATAGCCTGGTGGTAGTTGCCTGTAAAAACAACCCGGTGCAATTGTATTCCTATGCACAATCTACTGGTACCACCGAAGGGAAACTGATACACCGCAATGAAAACAGCATGGTAAAAGTGGTGGCACAACTGAGCCAAACGCCCAATGCATTGTTGTACTTTCCTTTTTTAGACGATCTCCTGAACGGGAAAAATACGGTACAAAATATCAAACAATATGTGGGCGATGAAGAAGGCAAATACGACAGCATTGGCTATTTTAAAATGCTGGTGAAAACAGAAATAGAATACTTTAAGCGGATGGCTCCCCCCCTGCGGGATACGCCCATCGCCATGTTTGGCCCCAACAGCCTGCGGGAAGTGCTGAAGGGAAAATCTCTTCAACATTTTATAAAGCCCATCAACGAGTTGCACGATGTGAGCAACCTTGCTGTGCGCATGAAAGCCATTCAACCGCTGGGTGCGCAGGAGCTCTATTACATGCTTATTATGGGTGAGGCAGATATTTTTACTTCCAGCTATAAACACAGTTACAACAGGCTGATGCAGTTAATGGGCTCGAAACCCCGGGGCGATTCTTTGTTGCAAACCGTGCACTTCGACTTTTTTAAGAAGTTCATTAAAATGGCGGCCAACTTTAATAAGCTGGACACTTTTTTAAAAACGATGCCTGTAGCCAACTCTGAAATTTTGATGAAGGCATTTGTGGCCAACCTCGATAAAACAGGCAATTTGGAAGATGCGGTTGATGTAGCAGATTCTTACAGCAGCATCAGCGATAAGAATTTATTACAAACCATATTGACTTATGTAAAGGAGAATGAGGAGCGCAGCATACAGGAGAACAACAGCAGGGGTGCCCTGGTTTATAGCCTGCTCAAAACAATTTTTTTATCGGCCGATAGTAGCAATCACATTGATCTTACGGCTACCGTAGGCATACCTTCTATTTATGAAATTGCAAACAAAGAGTTGCAAGACGAAAAGGGCCGTATAGTGCAACAAGTATTTTTTTATGGTGATGAAGATGGAAAGACATTCTTTCCACCATTTCTAAATTCTTTTCCGGCAAAAGACTGGACCATTACTTCTAAAAAAGAGTGGGTAGAAATAAAGGCTAATAAAAGTGATGTATGGGTTTTTGCCAACAAGCCTTTAGACTACAACCAAAACCTCGACGATTCTGCGCAGGTGCATCTGGCCAATTACCTGGAGGCAAATGAAATGAAACCCTCTGTAGTGGTGCATCGTGGTCATAGTTACTGGCTGCCAGGTACTATTAAAAGAATGCCTTCCGATGCCAAGGTAGTAGTGTTGGGTTCTTGCGGCGGTTACCAGAACCTCAACCAGATATTGGAAGTGAGCCCCGATGCTCATATTATATCAACCAAAGAAATAGGGAAGGGCGATATCAATAAACCCATTCTCAGTTACCTGAACCAGGCATTTATTGGCGGTCAAACGCTTTCCTGGAGAGACATGTGGAAATCGCTGGGCAATTTATTTGGCAAAGATCCTAACCCCGAAGTGAGAGAAAGCTGGGAAGACTACATTCCGCCATACCGAAATCTCGGCGCTATTTTCATAAAGGCCTATCATAAACAAACCACCCTGGCGGAGGGGCCGTAGGGTTTAGGGGTTGACTGAATTGCCAACTCCTTCCGGGCATGGGTAAAAAAATAAAATAGCTTCTGAGCTTTAGCCCAGACAACGGTAAATCAAAAAGGAGAAGTGAAAGCTGAAAGCCTGCCCAGGCGGAAGTATGGCATGTGGAGTGAAAGAAAACGAATATTTGTTTGCCGAAGTGAAAGCCTTCAAGCAACATGATTATAAACGAATAAGTCAATTTAAAAGCTTTCAACTTTTTTGATACTAAAGCTGGTATTGGGTTCAGGCTTAAAACATTGAAGTGCTCCTAAACTTCTAAACCTTTTAACTCCTAAACTTCTAAACTAATCCTCTAAACTTCTAAACTAACCCTCTAAACTTCCTCAAAAAACCTTCCTTAACTTTGCAGCTATGAGTGTGGTACCCGCTAAGCCTGCGACAGTGCGTTTTTCTTTGTTAAAAAGGGTATTTGCCTTTGCAACTCCTTACCGAAAAAAATTTTACATTTCCCTCGTGCTGGCAGTATTTTTAGCAGCACTTGCACCTGTGCGCCCGCTGCTCATCCAGCTTTCGTTGAACGTAGGCTTAAAAGAGGGTACAGCCGGCTTTTTACTTAAAGGACCTGGCGCATTTATCATAGAGATCACCCTTATTCAAATTGTGTTGCTGTTGGTAGAAACGGTGTGCAGGTTTTACTTCACTTTTAGCACGGCCTCCCTTGGGCAGAGCGTAGTAAAGGATCTGCGGGTGAGTACTTACCAGAAAATCGTTCACCTCAACTTATCGCATTTTGATAAGACGCCCATTGGCACCCTCACCACACGTACCATCAACGATATAGAATCTGTAAACGATATTTTCAGCGATGGGCTCATACCCATCATTGCAGATTTGCTTTCTATTGCCTCTGTACTTAGCTATATGTTTTGGGTAGATTGGCGGCTCACGCTCGTGTGCCTTGCACCCTTTCCTTTTATGATCATCGCCACGTATTATTTTAAAGAAAGCGTTAACAAATCTTTTATGAAAGTGCGCAATGCAGTGGCGGCGCTCAATGCTTTTGTGCAGGAGCATATTACCGGTATGGCACTGGTGCAGGCTTTTGCTTCAGAGAAGAGAGAGTTAAAACATTTTGCAGAGATCAACGAACAGCACCGGAGCGCCAACGTTAAAGCCATATTTGCCTATTCAGTATTTTTTCCGGTGGTAGAACTAGTGTCTGCACTGAGTATTGGTTTGCTGGTTTGGTGGGCAGCTCGTAACTCCCTGCAACTGCCGGAAGAAACCGCTCAAAAAACAGGAGGTATCATCACAGCTTTTATTTTATGCCTCAATTTGCTTTTTCGGCCACTACGGGTATTGGCAGATAAGTTCAACGTTTTGCAAATGGGAATGATAGCCAGCGAGCGGGTTTTTAAGATACTAGACAGTGATGACAGTACAGCCCCAACCCCAGAAGGTGCTTTTGAAGACGGCTATAAAAAGCAACTAATCACAAAAGGCGATATCGAATTTAAACATTTGTGGTTCGCATACATAGAGGAGCAGTATGTTTTGAAAAATGTTTCCTTTACCATTGAAGCAGGTAAAACACTGGCCATCGTGGGGCATACGGGTAGTGGTAAAACATCTATCATCAGCCTCATCAACCGGCTGTACCCGGTAAACAAGGGCGAGTTGCTGATAGATGGCCAGCCCATAGAAGCGTATGAATTGGATTACCTCCGGAGTAAAATAGGGGTGGTGCTGCAGGACGTTTTTTTGTTCAGTGGTTCAATTTTAGAAAACGTTACCCTTCGCAATCCCGACATTAGCCGGGAGCAAGTGCAGCGTGCTGCAGAGCTCATCGGTATTCATGATTTTATCATGCAACTGCCGGGCGGCTACGATTACAATGTGATGGAGAGAGGTGCTACCTTATCTATGGGGCAGCGGCAGTTGCTGTCATTTATCAGGGCGCTTTTGTACGATCCATCCATACTCATTTTAGATGAAGCTACTTCATCTATTGATACAGAAAGCGAAGCGCTCATACAGCAGGCCATTGATAAACTGATTGCTGGTCGTACTTCTATAGTAATAGCGCACCGCCTTAGCACAATTCGCAAGGCAGACAAAATACTCGTACTAGATAAAGGGGAAGTAAAAGAAATTGGTTCCCACGAAGAGCTCATGCGGCGCCAGGGCTTTTATTACCAGTTGCACCAGATGCAGTTTTCCGGTGGGGAAAAGGTGCTGGTGGGGGAGTAAGCTTGCTGGTAAATTTTGTAAATTGCAATATGTCTTTTCAAAACAATCAAGATATTCCTAGTGTACCTAACCTGGTAAACGAACCACAGGCAGACTATGAAAAAGCGGAACTGGATTTGTTAAGGGAGGGAATCAGGAGATCTCACCAGGAAAGATTTCTGTTCACTACTATGCTGTATAAAGTGCAACAAACTTTGAAAAAAGCCATCATTGTTCACAAACCTGATAATCTTACAAAATAAAATCGATGGATATTTTTGACGAAGAGATTGTCAAATTCTGGAAGTCTTTGTACACAAATGGTGTGAGATACATAATGGTTGGCGGTTACGCAACTAACCTTCACGGCTACCAGCGGTATACGGGAGACATGGATATCTGGCTTGAGGATGATGTTGAAAACCGTGCAAAGTTGCGCAAGGCTTTTTCAGATGCTGAGATGGGGGATTATTTCATGATGGAAACGATACAATTTGTTCCGGGCTGGACTGACTTTAGGTTAAACAACGGTTTAAAGCTAGATATACTTGTAAACATGGTAGGGCTTGAAGGTTATACTTTTGAAGAATGCCTTAACATAGCGGCGGTGGCAAATATCGAAGGCGTAGAAATTCCTTTTCTTCATATCAACCAGTTAATTGCCAATAAAAAAGCTGTCAACCGCCCCAAAGACCAGCTGGATGTAATTGAACTGGAGCGCATTAAAAAACTTAGATTGGAAATGGGCCTTGATTAAAGCTCCCCGCAAACTTGTTTCAAATTATCCCTCTCTAATTTTTAAATTACCCCCTCCAACCTTATCTTTGCGCCAAATTTCAGGATAGATATGGCAGCACAACGCATCAAATCATTGCTGGTAGCGGTTTTCAGCTTAGGTATAATACTTTTTTACAATACCAGTTTTGCCCAGGATCATGGGGAAACTGCTGGAGGTCATGCGCCTGCGGAGAAGTTGGATCCTGCCAAGATCATCATGGATCACATTAAAGATGCGCACGAATTTCATTTCTTTAGCGTAGGAGATTTTCATGCAACTGTTCCGCTTCCTGTTATATTGTACTCACCCACAAAAGGTTTCTCTGTATTTTCTTCTGCCCGTTTCGATCATGGTCATACCATTTACAATGGCTACGAAAGCAAAGAAGGCACGATCACCGCAGCAGATGGTACGGCGGTATACGATTTCTCTCTTACCAAAAATGTGGTGCAAATGATGATTGCTTTACTCGTGTTGGTATTACTGATGACGGGTATTGCCAAAAAATACAAAAGTGGCCAGGGTGTAACGTCTGCCCCCAAGGGCTGGCAAAATGCCGTAGAACCGGTTATAACTTTCGTAAGGGATGAAGTGGCTTTGCCAAATCTTGGTAAAAAGGCCGGCAAATATTTGCCCTACCTGCTCACCGTTTTCTTTTTCATTTTAATCAATAACCTGTTTGGTTTGATACCCGGCGCTGCCAATGTAACTGGTAACACCGCCTTTACTGCTGTATTGGGTTTAATTTCCCTGGTAGTTATCCTGGCAAGTACCAACTCGCATTTTTGGGGTCACATTTTCTGGCCTCCCGGCGTGCCTATCTTCGTAAAAGTTATTTTAATTCCTATTGAGTTGCTCGGTGTGTTGGTCATTAAGCCAGCAGCATTGATCATTCGTCTTTTTGCCAACATGGTGGCAGGGCATATCATTATCTTAAGTTTCATTTCACTCATTTTTATTTTTGGCGCCATGAGTACGGTTGCAGGTTTCGGGTTTTCACCCATTTCTGTGCTGTTTACGGTGTTCATTTATTTTATAGAGTTGCTGGTAGCATTTATACAGGCTTTTATTTTTACCAATTTAACGGCAGTATTTATTGGCCAGTCTTTCGAGGGCGGCCACGACGATGTAGATGGTCACC
>JANPJW010000340.1:0-2210 GCA_031425715.1 Chitinophagaceae bacterium
TGCAATGGCTATAATTGTTTCGGCGTCATCAAATACGGCAAACCCATGCCCCCCCGCCCCTAAAGGGGAGCTTTGCAAGGCTTCACTTTTTTCTGAAAAAGTATGTAATGGAAATTTAAGATTAGCCAGTTTCATATCAAATCTTATATCCGGCTTATCGTTTCCAAAAGTCCACATGGCATCCTGCCAGGTCATGCGTTCAACAATGTCTGTGTAGTCTATATTTTTTACGTCCTTAAAAATCCGTTTCACCAGCCCTTCAAACATTTGTAAAATATCCTCCTGTTCTACAAAACACATTTCACAATCTATCTGGGTAAATTCCGGCTGCCGGTCTGCTCTCAGGTCTTCATCCCTGAAACATTTTACAATCTGGTAATAGCGGTCGTAACCACTTACCATCAACAATTGCTTAAAGGTTTGCGGGCTTTGTGGCAGCGCATAAAACTGTCCTGCATTCATGCGGCTTGGTACCACAAAATCCCTGGCACCTTCCGGCGTAGATTTTATGAGAAAAGGCGTTTCAATATCCATGAAATTATTTTCATGCAAATAATTCCTGGTACTGCGGCCTACAGCATAACGCAGTTCTAAATTCTTTTTAACGGCGTTGCGTCTCAAATCCAGGAAACGGTATTTCATCCGTAGCTCATCACCACCGTCGGTGTCATCTTGTATGGTAAAGGGTGGCACGGACGATTTATTCAATATTTTAAACGATTGAACTGCTATTTCAATTTCGCCCGTAGGAAGATTGCTATTCTTATTGCTGCGCTCATTTACTATTCCGGTTACCTGGAGCACAAACTCACGCCCCAGCGGGTTAGCATCCAAGTCTGCGTTCAACGTTTCAGAAAACAACAATTGGGTAATGCCATAACGATCACGCAAGTCTACAAAAGTGATGCTGCCAAATTTGCGCACGGTTTGCACCCAGCCAGCAAGGGTAGTTTCTTTATTTACATCGCCAATTCTTAATTCGCCACAGGTATGAGTTCTGAACATTGTTGTCTATTTATTTGGCCGCAAAGATAAACCGTGGATCCTTTATGCTGAAATATTCATTTCATCCAATCATATGCGGCACAAACCTGCTCTTGTTATCTGTAATCAAACCATTAGCTTCCCTGATACCCAGTCCTGCAGGTTCTTGACCAATAATCCAACTGCCAATGACAGGGTATTGGCCATCAAACTCTGGCAGCTCAAATAACTGTTGATAAATAAAGTTTCCGCTTCCATAATCGCCACCGGTTTTCTCGATGCTGCCATAGTGTTTTACAATTTCTATGTTGGCACCCTCCCGGGAGAGGAAAGGTTTTTTTACATAATCCTTTAAACTATCTTCTTCAAAATAGCTTGGCAAGAGGTATTCGCAATTGGGATACAATTGCCAGAGTATTGGAAGAATGGCTTTGTTGGATAAGATCATTTTCCAGGCGGGTTCTATCCAAAACGCCTTGTTGGAGTCTGCTAAAATATTTTTTCCAAAATCTTCTCCTGTCATCCACTCCCAGGGATAGAGTTTGAAGATATTGGTAATGGGTTCATTTTCGAGATCGGCAAATTGTGCGGTCTCTTCGTTCCAACCAATATCGTCTATAAACACCAGTTTGGTTTCTATGCCTGCCTGCATGGCACAATCCCGCAGGTATTCTGTATTGGTGAGGTCCTCCAGTGAATCTTTCACGCAGCTAAAATGCAGTTTGCCTGGCTGTAAGTATACTTTTAAATACTTCCAATACGCAATTAATTTTTCGTGAATACTGTTGAACTGGTCTTTGTTTTTAGCAACATCTTGTAGCCAGAACCATTGCACAATGCCTGCTTCATATAAGCTCGTAGGCGTATCTGCATTGAACTCCAGCATTTTTATTTTACCTTTTTTATAACAAAAGTCAAACCTGCCGTACACCGACGGGTGATCTTCGTCCCAGGTTTTTTCTATGTAAGGAATATAGCTTTCAGGTATATTCATTCTGCCATATAATTTGTTGTCCATCACATATTGCACAGCAGACAGGCAAAGCTCCCACAAAGTTTTCGTAGCTTTTTCAATCTCCTCTATCTCGGCAAGTGTGAAAGTGTAGTAGGCAGTTTCGTCCCAATAAGTTCCCTCCGAAGTATGATATCCAAATCCCAGCTTTTCTATTTTACCCTGCCAGCCGCTCCGGGGAGTTATGTTGATGCGTTCCAAAATATTTAAGATT
>JANPJW010000341.1:0-2603 GCA_031425715.1 Chitinophagaceae bacterium
AATCTTAAATATTTTGGAACGCATCAACATAACTCCCCGGAGCGGCTGGCAGGGTAAAATAGAAAAGCTGGGATTTGGATATCATACTTCGGAGGGAACTTATTGGGACGAAACTGCCTACTACACTTTCACACTTGCCGAAATAGAAGAAATTGAAAAAGCCACCAAAACTTTGTGGGACCTTTGCCTCTCTGCCGTGCAGTATGTTATAGATAACAAATTATATGGCAGGATGAATATTCCTGAAAGCTATATTCCCTACATAGAAAAAACCTGGGACGAAGATCATCCTTCCGTGTATGGCAGGTTTGACCTTTGCTGTAAAAAGGGTAAAATAAAAATGCTGGAGTTTAATGCAGATACGCCTACGAGTTTGTATGAAGCAGGCATTGTGCAATGGTTCTGGCTGCAGGATGTAAACAAAGACAAAGACCAGTTCAACAGCATTCACGAACAATTGATTGCGTATTGGAAGTACCTCAAAGTATACCTGCAGCCAGGCAAACTTCATTTTAGCTGCGTGAAAAATTCACTGGAAGACCTCACGAATACCGAATACCTGCGGGATTGTGCCATGCAGGCTGGGATCGAAACCAAACTGGTGTTTATAGATGATATCGGTTGGAACGAAGAGACCGCACAATTTGCCGACCTGGAAAATGAACCCATCAGCAATATTTTCAAACTCTATCCCTGGGAGTGGATGGCAGGAGAAGAATTTGGAAAAAATATTTTAGCAGACGCTAACAAAGCATTTTGGATAGAACCCGCCTGGAAAATGATCTTATCCAACAAAGCGATTTTGCCAATACTCTGGCAATTGTATCCCAATTGCGAGTACCTGTTGCCCGCCTATTTTGAAGAGGATGGTTTGAAGGACTATGTAAAAAAACCTTTTCTCTCCCGGGAAGGTGCCAACATAGAAATCGTAAAACACTACGGCAGCATCGAAAAAACCGGCGGCGATTACGGAAACGGCAATTTTATTTACCAGCAACTATTTGAGTTGCCAGAGTTTGATGGCCACTATCCTGTTATAGGAAGTTGGATCGTAGGACAAGAACCTGCAGGACTCGGCATCAGGGAAGCTAATGGTTTGATTACAGATAACAAGAGCAGGTTTGTGCCGCATTTGATTGGGTAGTGGTTTCTAGATAAAAACATATTGAATGGGCGAGTCCTGATACGAATATGTTTGTGCTATTTCTGCAGTGTAATTTTCTTACCAGTATTTCTTCCATAAATCGTGGGATAGTACATTAATTCGGCCTTGGCCGGGTTGAGTATATATGTTCCGTTGTACCTGGGCTCGAGGTCTACCTCAAACTCATGCTCACCTTTTGTAAGTGTTTCTGCAAATAGCAACAACTTATCTTTTTGATATTCTTTAAATACCCTCCAGTTCTCATTGGTCTTGTTTGTAAAAATACAGCCGGCAGGAATGGGAACCGTAAGCATAACATACTCTGCATCTTTTAGTACATTAACTTTTATAAGCATTTTTACCTTCTCCCCTGTTTTGACAACAGTAACTTCTTCCTCGTTCTTTTTAAAACTGGTATGCAAAATAAAATTAGCTTCTACTGCGGCAGGATCTGTATTAAAAAAACGCTGCTGTGCGGTAAAATAAACCATACCCCCACCTTTTTTACTAATTGTCAAATTTTTGAGGGCCCGGTCAGATAGCTTTAATTTATAAGGAAACCGGGTAATGGTAAAGCTTGTATCCCCCGAGATAAAAAGTGAAGCAGGGGTTGTAAAGTTGGGCTGACTAGATAACAGCGTTGGCAACACAGCATTTAAAATACCCGCCATTTCTACGGTGTTTCTCCAAAATCCATTTCTTCTTTTTTCCAGAAAATACTGGATGATGTTGGGTAGCACATGCTGATACCGGGGCTCATTCTTTAAAACCTCAAATACCAGGACAGTTGTGGCTATTTCGTTGGAATACCATCTGTAAGTTTCGGTTCCCCAATGCACCCCCCCTAGCATGGTTTCTATTCTTTCCTCCATTAATGTGTCCAGCATTCCCGAATAGGACAACTTTTGTTGTTGCCTTATTTTTACCAGTTGCCATTGTTGATGCTGGCTTAATGAGTCAAACTTTATTTTATTCAGCCATGTTGCATAGTTCATTGCATGTCCGCCATTACTTAGGGTAGTAAGTGATGCAAGCAATTCATTTTTATTTGAAAAAGAGAGCTTGTTCTGTAAATAAAGAAATGCGTTTCTGATATTGGCTTCTACCAAAGGATTTTCTCTGTGTATCAACAATGCTGTGGCAACATAATTAGTGATATATAAGTTTGATTTTCCATTTTCCCACCAGGCCCAGCCACCATCATATAATTGCGCCTTCTGTATTTTTTTTATCAGGCCATCCATTTCCTGCTGGTTCTTAAATGGCTGCGATAGTTGCTGCCGGATTTTTTTCTCCAGAACCAATCCCGTTATTTTAGAACAGATTTGTTCCATGCAATAGTAAGGATAGAGCCGTAGTTGCTCTAACTCTTCCAGCATCACATGTGTGCTCGTGAGTCAGGCACTCATCGCCGCCGACGTGCTGTCAGTCGAGGGCGTCAGTGCTCGGGTGCTCAACC
>JANPJW010000342.1:0-29571 GCA_031425715.1 Chitinophagaceae bacterium
AAGCAACTGTTGTAGAGAGGTAAAAACTGAAAGCCATGAATATTGATAACACAGCCAGCCAGATGCGAAAAGGGGTTTTAGAGTTTTGCATTCTATCGGTGATCAAACAGGGAGAAGCTTATCCCTCAGACATCATCGACATAATGAAAGCGGCTAACCTCAACATTTTTGAAGGTACGCTTTACCCCTTGCTTACCCGATTAAAGAATGCTGAACTGCTCACTTACCGGTGGGTAGAAAGCAACAGCGGGCCGCCAAGAAAGTATTTCCTGCTCACCGATAAAGGCGCACAGTTTTACAATGAACTGGAAGCCACCTGGAACGAGCTTGCAAATGCAGTACAGGCGCTCACCGTAAAGCCTTAAAACAACTCAACAACCAAAACAAAGTATAGCCATGCTTTTTTGGTACAACTCAACACCGAAACAACATTTAGCCATGATTGCTAACCCTGCCGGGTTTCAGTCAGACAAAACAATTACAATTATTACGTCATGAAACAGGTAATAAACATCAACTTCCAGGGGCAGGTAGTTCCTATAGAAGTTACAGCCTTTGATATTTTAAAACAATATACCGATAGCTTGAACCGGTACTTTGCCAACGAGGAAGGCAAAGAAGAAATTATCAACGACATTGAAAATCGTATTGGAGAACTCTTCCAGGAGCGGCTTAAAACAGGTGCAACCTGTATAACCGACGACGATGTAAATGCCATTATTAAAAGTATGGGTCGTCCCGAAGAGTTTGAAGCGGGTGAACCAGGAGCTACCAGCAGCCAGGCTTATGCATCAGCCAGCAGCGCCACTGCCGAAAACTACAGCAGCTACAATGCCGCTGGGACCAAGCGCCTTTTTCGCAACGAGAACAGCAAAGTAATAGGGGGCGTATGTAGCGGTATTGCCAATTATTTGGGTATGGATGTAGTGGTAGTGAGGGTGATTTTCATCGTACTTTTTGGAGCCTTGTTTATCCCCTACCTCGTATTGTGGGTAGCGGTGCCCAGCTCTGCATCTGTAGTGATAGGCAGCCCTCGTAAAAGATTATTCAGAGATGTAGATGACAAAATTATAGGTGGTGTATGTAGCGGTATTGCCAACTACTTCGGCATCAATGTATGGATTCCCAGGATATTGTTCCTGCTACCGATCCTAAGTTTTCTTTCAGGTAATTGGGGAGATTTTTCTGATGTCTTCCGTATAGGTTTTAGCCCTTCTGCTCTTATTATCTACATTATCTTATGGCTGGTTATC
This sequence comes from Chitinophagaceae bacterium, assembly GCA_031425715.1. Classification (GTDB taxonomy): domain Bacteria; phylum Bacteroidota; class Bacteroidia; order Chitinophagales; family Chitinophagaceae; genus Ferruginibacter. Next base: position 1,254 of record JANPJW010000342.1, read on the forward strand.
CCCGAGGCCACTACAACTTCAGAAAAACTGGAGATGAAAGGAGAGCGTGTGGATATGAACACCATCAAAAACTCTGTGGTAGAAGAAATGAAAGGTATGCAGCAAAGGGCCGAGAAATTTGGCCAGGAAGCCAAAACCTTTGCAACGGATAAGAGTAAAGCTGTAGGTGCAGAATTAGCTCCTTTAGCAAAAAGAAGTAGCAGGGGCCTGGGCGATGTGATAATCCTGCTCTTTAAAGTGTTTGCTTATTTTATTATCGGTTGCATAGCCATTAGTTTCATCGTTGCCCTTTTTGGCTTCGGTATCGTATCTATCGGTATGTTCCCCGTTAAAGACTTTGTACTCACAGATGGTTGGCAGAATGCTTTTGCATGGGGCACCCTGATCTTCTTTATTGCGGTACCCATCATCGGAATCATCACCTGGATCATTCGTCGCCTGGCAAAAATTAAAACCAGCCGCAAACTATTGCGCACTTCTTTTATAGCCATGTGGATATTGGGTATCATATGTTTTGTAGGACTGATAACCACAGTAGGGAGAGATTTCCGCAGCACAAGTTCTATAAATGAAGAAGCTGTGCCGCTTAGCAACCCCGCTTTGACTAAAATGGAAGTAACCACCTTAACACCTGGTAAACAGTATTACCGCAACCAGTGGTTTAGAATGGAACCTTTTTCTGCCATAGAAGACGACACCGCCTACGTAGGCAATGTGCGGATAAACATTGTAAAATCCAGCAACGACAGCTTCAGGGTTTCTATGCTGAGGTTGGCCAATGGCCGCAACAGGCGCAGTGCCGATACCATGGCTTCAACCATAGAGTTCAATGCGTACCAGTTAGATTCTTTGCTCGTAATAGATAGGGGCCTGGCCATCAACAAAACCAATAAGTTTCGCAATCAAAGAGTGATTCTTACCATCTATGTGCCGGTGGGTAAGCAAATAAAAATAAACGAAAATGTAGGATGGGGCAATAATATAGAAGTAGGTGGCCCCTGGAGAAACGATTGGAACCTGGAGATGGATGACGTAGAACAGGGCTGGGAAAAAAACGTAGACTATATTATGCAGGAAGATGGCCTCCACACGCTGGATGGTAAGCCTGCAGATGAGTGGAGAGATGAAGAGAGAGTAAAGATCGACGAAAATGGGATTGATATCAGGGATGGAAGAAACAGGGTGAGGATCAACGAAAATGGTATACAGGTAGAAGATAATGCTGATGACAATTACCGGTACGAGAACGAACGCAACCAAAAAACCATCGATTCTCTTAAAGTAACCATTCAAAGCAACCAGCAAAAATTGAAAGACTCTTTGCAAAAAGTGAAGGAAAAAATTGAGCAGGAGTTGAAGAAAATTGAAAACAAGGTTCCTGGTACCACCGCTAAAGTAGAAAATGATCGGTTCATATTGCCCGTGTACAACCCCCTTGCAATGATGATCAAATAAGAAGTTTCAATAGTTGAGTTGAAGTTGAAGCAAAAAAAAGTCCCACCGCATGGTGGGATTTTTTTGAATTGCCCTTAAAAGTGGGTGAACAAGCCCAGAATTTTTTCACCCTAATCACAACATCATCGACACTTTATACTTCACTATTAACTTTTGACAATTCATAACTACCCGGGCCGGCTCCCAATTAAATAATCCCAAGCCGCGCCCACTTGGCAAGTATTATTTTACATTTGCCAACTGTTTAAATTTTTCAGCAATATTTTTTAAATTTTTGTATCAATGAAGCAAACTCCCTTTACCCAAAAACACATAGAACTGGGCGCTAAGATGGCCGAATTTGCAGGCTACAATATGCCTATTTCTTATAGCGGCATCAACGATGAACATGCAACGGTGCGCAACAATGCAGGAGTTTTTGATGTGAGCCACATGGGCGAGTTTATGCTGAAGGGTGACGGAGCGCTGGAATTAATTCAACGCATAACCACGAACGATGCCTCCAAACTAACTGCGGGCAAAGCACAATACAGCTGCCTGCCAAATACAGAAGGCGGCATTGTAGATGACCTGCTGGTGTACTGCATCAAAGAAAACGAAACGTATATGCTGGTGGTGAATGCCGGTAATATAGACAAGGATTGGAAATGGATTTCCGACCACAATACCGCTGGCGTGCACATGCAAAATATTTCTGATAGAACCTGTTTGCTGGCCATACAAGGCCCCAATGCTACCAAAATTTTGCAGCCGCTTACAGATATGGACATTTTGAACTTGAAGTATTACACTTTTACCAAAGGCAAATTTGCCGGGGTAGACAATGTAATGATAAGTGCAACGGGTTACACTGGTGCTGGTGGGGTAGAAATTTATTTTGAAGACAGCAACGGTGCTGCGGATACCATCTGGGATGCCATTTTTAAAGCGGGTGCCGCACAAGGCATCAAGCCTATCGGCCTGGGAGCAAGGGATACACTGAGGTTAGAGATGGGCTTTTGTTTATATGGAAATGATATAGACGACACTACCTCACCCATTGAGGCGGGGCTGGGTTGGATCACCAAGTTTACCAAAGACTTCACTTCCAGGGACATTTTTGAAGCACAAAAAGCAAACGGCCCGGTTAAAAAGCTGGTAGGTTTTCAAATGGAAGAAAAAGGCATTGCCCGTCACGATTATGAAATTAAAAATTTTGACGGCGAAATAATAGGTCGGGTTACATCGGGTACGCAGTCTCCCAGCCTTGGCAAAGCCATCGGCATGGGTTATGTAGATGCTGTTTCCGCGGCCATCGGGTCCGAAATCTTTATCAGCATCCGCAATAGTTTGTTAAGAGCAACGGTTGTAAAAATTCCTTTTGTATAATTTTAAGCTTAAATACGACTTCCTGCTTTAATTTTGTAGTATGACCGTCATTACCATTGATACAGACAATAAAACTGATCTTGCAAAGGCGAGGGCTATAGCAAAAGAAAACGGTTGGTTTATAAAGGAAACTACCACGAAGGTTACAAAAAGAAATGGTAAAAAGGTTGCGGCCTTGTTAAACGAGCTTTCTTTAAAAGGTGGCCCGAAATCTTTTCCCGATGACGCTTCTAAATGGCAAAAGTTAGAAAGAAAGGATAAAAAAATCGTTGGCCGGTAGATGATTCTAGACAGTAACATAATCATCTATAGTGCCATGCCTGACAATAGCAGTATTCGGCAGTTTCTATCAGAGAGAAATGTGTATTGCAGTGATATTTCCCGATTGGAAGTGTTGGGTTACCATAAGATAAGTGCCGATGAGAAAGTGTATTTTCAAAAGTTCTTTGCATTGGTGTTCCTTATCCCAATAGATGATGATGTCATTAAGAAAGCTATAGAATTACGGCAAACAAGTAAAGTGTCTGTGGGTGACAGCATTATAGCTGCCTCTGCTTTTTTACTTAACCTTCCCCTGGTAACAAATAATGAAAAAGATTTCAGAAATATAAAAGGCATTGAAATTATAAATCCGTTTAACTTATAGGATCTGGCCACTAATCGAAACAAATTTGCCAACTTTCATGAGCAACAATAGTAAACCCGCACTCTACACCTGCCTTTCTCCCTCCTTGCTAAAGCTCTACGATGTGAGCTCCAGCATTGTGGTAATTATAGATGTGCTGCGGGCCACAAGTACCATTGCCACAGCCTTGCACAATGGTGCCAAAGCCGTGGTACCGGTAGACAGCGTAGCAGAATGCATCCGCATAGGAAAACAAATTGCAGCCATTACTGCCGGCGAAAGGGATGGCCAGGTAGCCGAAGGCCTGGAATATGGCAACTCGCCGTTTGAATACCCAGAGTCTTTTGTGAAGGGAAAAACATTGGTGCTTACCACCACCAACGGCACCAAGTTGTTGCACATGGCGCTGGACAAAGGCGCCAAGGAAATCATTACTGGCTCTTTTCCCAACCTGGATGCAGTGTGCGATCACCTGGTGAAACAAAACCAGCCAGTGTTGCTCGGGTGCGCAGCCTGGAAAGACAAAATCAATATTGAAGACACCCTTTTTGCGGGCGCTGTGATTAACAAAATAAAAGACCACTTTGATATACAATGCGACTCTTCCGGGATAGCACTCAACCTATACCAGGATGCAAAGACGGACTTGTATGAATTTATGAAAGCAAATAATGCATCGCATTACCACCGGCTTACCAATTATGGCTTGGAGAAAGACATCCGCTATTGCCTTACCCCCGGTGGTGCCAATGTGTTGCCTTCCTACAGAGATGGTAAGTTGATGTGCACTCCGGTGTAGTAATCTTTGGCTTTGGTATGGAAACTTTATAGGGTATACCCGTGCCCTTGCCCGACTGTGAAATGTTCTATTTATTAAGTTTTTTCTGTGCAAACTTCTGATTGTAACGTCAGGGCTCATCTTTTTTCCTTTACTTTTGCGAATTGCCCTTTTCTGAACCGGTGATTACCAGCCGCTTTTAACAAACAGGTGCAAAAAACCATCAATTTAAACAGATACAATTGGCACTACCGCACCTTATTAAGCATGTTTACAACAGTGGAACGGACGAAGTAATTCGTCGTGGAAAAAAAATTCACGGCCTTGGTTACGTGGAGATGGTGGAGCATGACGAGCTGATAGGCACCATAGTTTTTAGGGTAAAAGACGATGTGTACAATACTTTTTACAAAGTGTATATTCAAAAATACGCTGATCCGAAACTCATATCGTTGCGTTGCACCTGTCCCTACAACCTGGGCGAAATTTGTCGCCACGAATCGGCTGCACTTTTTCGCCTGCAAGACATGGTAGATAAGAACATGCTTATGAGCAGCGCTATTCAATACAACCAGCGCCATACGGTAGCCAAAATGAAACATATTGATCTTAAGATGATCAAGATGCTTTCTTCTCCCGCCATTTACCAGGAAGCCGAAACGATCCTCAGGGCAACCAAAGCCACCATCAGCAAATCGGCCGATGAGAGAGTGGAAGCGTTGTTGGAATACAACGGCGAGCAGTTTCCGCTTGTGATTCAAAAAAACGACGAAAGAAATTTTGATACTTCCTGCAGTTGCAGCGAGGCCATGCATCCCTTGTGCGAACATAAAACGGTTCTTTTCATCCAGCTACTCAATGCGTACGGACCCAATTATTTTGACAGCATCCGCAACATGGACAAGGAAAAGAATAAACTGTTGCAGATTTACGGGTACAGTTTGCAAGACGACCTGGTGGGGAAGTTTGAATTTATTTACAAAGAAGGAAAGCCCTTTTTAAAATTGCTGGACAGCTCCATCAAACGAGTGGCCGCTTCCGCCCCGGCTCCCGTTACCAGCTACACACAGGAAACAGTGGCAGTAGCAGAGGAAGCCGTTGCACCGCCTGTGAGCGTTGATGGAAAAGTAACCCGTCTTGGTTTTGTATTTAACTTTAATGCAAAAACCTACCCGGGGTTTGTAGTAGATACTTTGCAGGCTGAGGCCGACGAAGATGGCGGGAAGTTAGTGGGCAAAACAGAAAAACTAGACCTTACCAAATTTGTAAACACCGCAGTCTTTAATGAGGGCGACAAGCAGCTTTTTCAGCAGGCCCGCAAATTGCAGGATGCAGAAATTAATAAATACCTCAACAGGAATTCTCCCTTTAGCGGTATTTGGGAAAACATCATTCAAACAGAGGGCGACGACCTGCCCGAAGAAACTAAGGCTCTTATTACAGAATACCTGCACCCTAAGCTTAAAAAGATTTTTGAAGACGAGGCCAACCGGCCCTTTACTTTTATACTGCCACATGGCAAAACATTTAGAACGGTAAACCTGGTAAACGTAACGCTGAGCGACGAATTTATTTCACCGGTATTTAAGGTAATAGCCAATAATGGGCATTTTGAAATGCTGTGTTTAGTAAAGCTGAATGGAGAACTGCTGCCCTTTAGCAAAAATGAATGTGAAAGTACCCTGCTTTTTTTGCACGAGGGTACGCTGTATTTGTGGAAGAAGGCAGAAGATGTTTTGCAGGCAGAAAAGTTCATTACAGATGGCAACATTAAATTGACCAAAGCAGACTGGACGGAAAAACTGCACAAGGTTATACTCCCGCTCACCAAAGAGTACCAGGTGGAGTTTGATAAAAGCCTGGTAACAGAGATAAAAGATACCGTACCCGAAGTAAAGTTGATGTTACAGGAAAAAGGCGATTACCTCTTGTTTCAACCCGTGTTCAACTATGGAGGTTATGAAACCCGCCTCACAGATAAAGCTACCCTCAGCATACCAAACGGAGATAAGATCCTGGTCATTCACCGCAACACCGAAGCGGAACAAGCCTTTGTAACCAAGCTGGATACATTGCACACCATGTTTGTAACCCAGGTAGAAAACGGAAGCCTTGCTCTAAGAGGTGCCGATGTATTGCGCAACAACTGGTTCTTCCTTTTTGTAGATGCCATGAAGGAAATGAAAGTGCCGGTGTTTGGCTTTGAGGCGCTCAAGAATTTCCGTTTCAATACGGCAAGGCCCACTACGCATATTCATGTGAGCAGCGGGCTGGATTGGTTTGATGCCAAAGTAGAAATAGAATTTGGTAAAGAGCGTGTAGGCATAGCCGATATCAAAAAGGCATTGGCCGGTAAACAGTCTTTTGTGCAACTGGGCGATGGAACGCTGGGTATACTGCCAGACGAATGGTTGAAGAAATACGCTCTGCTGTTTAAGGTAGGCGACGGCCGTTCCGATAAACTTCGCCTCAGCAAATATCACATGAGTGTGATAGACGAGTTGTACGAAAACAGGGATGAAACTGAAATGAGTTTTGCCCTGGATGAGAAATACGAAAGACTCAAAGAGTTTAAAAATATACCGGAAGTAGCCGCACCAGCGGAGGTGGCGCATATTCTACGCCCCTACCAGCTGTCGGGTTTTCAGTGGCTGAACTATTTAAATGATGTAGGCTGGGGCGGTATCTTGGCCGATGATATGGGTTTGGGTAAAACGGTGCAGGCCCTCACCATGCTGGACTATTATAAAACTACCAATGGCAGCCTCAAAGCCATTGTGGTGTGCCCCACTACGCTTATTTACAACTGGCAAAATGAGGTGAAGAAGTTTACGCCTTCCCTCACCTACCATATTCATCATGGGAGTGCACGCAGCCGTAGCGCAGAGGAATTGAACAATCACAACATCATCATCACCACTTATGGTACGCTGCGAAGCGACATCCAGATTTTGCTCAAAATGTTTTTCGACTATGTGATACTCGACGAAAGCCAGGCCATTAAAAACCCTGCATCTAAAGTAACCAAGGCCGCCTCGCTGCTCACTGCAAAAAACAGGGTGTGTATGAGTGGTACGCCGCTTCAAAACAACACCTTCGATATTTTTGCCCAAATGAATTTCTTAAACCCAGGCTTGCTGGGCAGCATGGAGTTTTTTAGAAATGAGTTTGCAACGCCCATAGATAAGTTTGGGGAGCAGGAACAAAAAGATCACCTGCGTAAATTATTATTCCCATTCATTTTGCGCCGCACCAAAGAGCAAGTGGCCAAAGACCTGCCCGAAAAAACAGAGACCATCCTGTTTTGCGAAATGGAAAAGGAGCAACGGAAAATTTACGATGCCTACCGCAACAGCTACCGGGATAAGATTATGGGCACCATCGACGACCAGGGTATTGGTAAATCGCAATTAACCATTTTGCAAGGGCTGATGAAGCTTAGGCAGATTTGCGACAGCCCTGCCATTTTAAACGAAGAAGAAAAATATCCCAACCATTCTATTAAACTGGATGAACTCACCAGGGAGATTTCAGAAAATATAGGAGATCACAAGGCGCTCATCTTTTCCCAGTTCCTGGGAATGCTCGGCCTCATTAAGGCAAAACTGAAAGAGCAAAATATACCGTTTGAGTATTTTGATGGCAGCACTTCTGCGCCAGACAGGGAACGTGCCATTCAGAATTTTCAGAATAATGATGAGTGCAGGGTGTTCTTGATTTCTCTCAAAGCGGGAGGCGTAGGTTTGAACCTTACGGCGGCCGATTACGTGTACATTGTAGACCCCTGGTGGAACCCCGCCGTGGAGCAACAGGCCATTGACCGTACGCACCGTATCGGCCAAACTAAAAACATTTTTGCCTACCGCATGATCTGTATTGATACGATTGAAGACAAAATTCTGCAACTGCAGGAACGCAAGAAAATCCTGGCCAGGGAACTGATAACAGACGACAATGGTTTTGTAAAAGCCCTGAGCAAGGCAGATGTGGAGTATTTGTTTAGCTAAACATGGCATGCTTCAACCCAATACACAAAGGAGGTAAATAAACAACGATGCATCGTGCAACAGTGTGCTGCAGCCATGGTTGTTTGGGCATGGATTTAATGTTTAAAGTCCGTTTATTTTGTAAATGTTTATTCCTGTGGTAAGGGCTAGCTACGGAGATATAATAAAATAGCAGGCATAAAAAAACCCTTTAACTGCCTGGCCAAAGGGTTCAAAGAAACGGGGTAATCCACTTATTACTAGGAAGCAATGAAGTTTTTTAACCGTTGAAAGTCTTTCCCGGAATCGCTAAAAAACAGGCTGTTAAACAGTACTGTAACTGTTTTAGCAAGTGCGGTAAGCGTGAGTTGGTTTGGTTCGTTCTTTTTCATATATAATTGGATTTTTAAAGGATAATGTGAAGGTATTCCATGCCATCATCTGAATCAAGAGGGAATTTGCTGTTTTTTCAACATGGTAAATTCCGCACAAAAGCAGTGTTATCCCATCCGGGCGCTTCTCCCCTTCTTAAAGCGGTCTGTTTTTTTGTAATGCCTTATGGGGTACACATCCGGCTGCTGCATCAGTTTGTTTATAAAATTTTTTACTAAAAACAAAATGGGGTGCTGGCTGTAATTCCCTTGTATGTTGTTCATATCATTGGTTTTTCTAATAGAGAACGAACCCAGCAAATATTTATTGTATCTATCTGCCCACAATGGCAGCTAATTTTTTTTCGTAAAACCGAACCTTTGCTTCTTTCGTATGTTGTTAAAGAAGTAAAAATTAACTAACAACAATTAAACAATTAAAATGAAAAAGAATTTCTTTTCGATGGTGATGATCGCCGCGGCATCTTCCCTAATGTTCACTGCATGTAACGATTCAAGCAAAGAAACATCTACAACTTCTACCACAGACACTACTACCAGCACGATGGCTGCTGAGCCTGTAGCTACAGAAGCTGGAGTAATGGTTGGCGGAGCCAACATGGTTCCTTCAAAAAACATCGTAGAAAACGCAGTAGGTTCTGCAGATCACACTACCCTGGTAGCTGCTGTTACTGCTGCCGGCCTTGCTGAAACATTGAGCGGTGCTGGTCCTTTCACAGTTTTTGCTCCCACCAATGCTGCTTTTGAAAAATTGCCTGCAGGTGCGGTAGAAGGTTTGTTGAAGCCAGAAGCTAAGGCTGACCTAACCAGCGTATTGACTTACCACGTAGTACCAGGTGCATTAAAGGCAGCTGATTTAAAAGATGGTCAGAAATTGAAAACAGTACAGGGCAAAGAATTGACTGTATCTATCAAAGATGGTAAAGTAATGATTGATGGCGCTACTGTAACTATTGCAGACGTAATTTCCAGCAACGGAGTTACACATGTAATTGATGCGGTTTTAATGCCAAAAAAGTAATAAACTAGTTGTTTGTTGTTTTATATAAAGAAGCTGCCTGCAAAGGCAGCTTTTTTTTTGCAATACATTCCCGTAATTTTTGGATGCAAAAATATTTCTACATTCACCCAATGAAAATATTAGTAATGCTTGCGCTCCTGGGCAGTGGCTTCTTCAATGCCAGCGCACAAAAAGATGTGTACCTCGTGCTGGGTACCTACACCAGCGGTACCAGCAATGGCATGTATGTGTACAATTTTAATACGGCCACTGCAGAGAGCCGCCTGCTGGATTCTGCAAAAATTGTCAACCCATCTTACCTGGCCGTTTCGCCCAACCAAAAATATGTGTATGCTGTAAGCGAACAAGGCAACGCCAGCCAAAACGGTGGGAGCGTGGCCGCCTTTGCTTTTAATAAACAAAATGTATCGCTCTTGCCGCTCAACAGGCAAGCCAGCCAGGGCAACGACCCATGCTACGTGGCCATTGATAAAACCGGGCGCTGGCTATTAACCGGCAACTACAGCAGCGGCAGCCTGGCAGCTTTGCCTGTTTTAAAAAATGGATTTTTAGACAGTGCCGTAAGTAGCGCACAGCATACCGGCAGCAGTGTGAACAATGAACGGCAAAATGAACCCCATGTGCATGCCACCGTTTTTTCGCCAGACAATAAATATGTGTTAGTACCAGATCTTGGTATCGACAAAGTAATGATCTACGCCTTCAACAAGCGCAGCGGAGCACTCACGCCGGCAGCCACGCCCTTTGTAATGACAAAGCCCGGCTCTGGCCCCCGCCACCTGGAGTTTCACCCCAATAAACAATTTGTTTACCTGTTAGAGGAACTCACGGGCAGCATCTCGGCCTATCGATATTTTTCTAAAAACGGAGCGCTCGAGCTGCTGCAAAACACATCTACCCTTCCTCCCGAATTTATGGGCTATCCTGGCAGTGCAGATATACATGTTTCTCCCGATGGGAGATTTTTATATGCGAGCAATAGAGGACAATCCAATAACATCGCTATTTTTTCTATTGATAAAAAGACGGGCCAACTCACAGCCATTGGGCATCAAGCTACCCTCGGCAAAACCCCCCGCAATTTTAATTTTGACCCCACGGGTAACTGGCTGCTGGTAGCCAACCAGGAGAGCAATGAAGTGGTGATATTCAAGATTGACAAAGCCACCGGGTTGCTGGGCGATACTGGTAAAAGAATTGCGGTGAGCAAGCCGGTTTGTGTAAAGTGGATCTCGGGAAGGTAATTGTTTGCCGCTCTAAAATCAATAAGGTTAAAGCCTGCTCCTATACTATGTAGGGGACAAGGCCTGCCCCTACATTCTGTAAGCGGTGAAAGCTGAAAGGTTGAGCTTGTGCGCAGGGCATCATGCAGGCAATACTTACATATAAAATTCGAATGACTTGCCCTCAGTAGGAATAAATAATACTTCATGCTGTGATATAACCCTCTATCCATAAATTCCCTCTTTGCCCGCACCCCGATTTTGCCCACACCCGCCAACAACATAATGTTGCACACCATAAAAAAGCAGGATAAACTACCCCGGCAGGCAGCTACAGAGAAGGACTTCTTTTATTAAACTGTATGGCAGTGATTGCAGGTTGCGGTGGAACTTGCTCCGGGCAAAGCCGGCGAAACAAACAGGGAGGGGCCTGTTCCGCATCCGCATGTGAAGCCATCCATCGTTGCAGATGCCAGTACTTATCATCAACGCAACACACCGGTAACTGCCTGTGCATTTTGCTTGCAGCGCAATGCTTCGTAAGCCAGGCTGAAGATGACCGCCCTGGCAATTACTTGTTTTCTAAGTACCAGATGTGCAAAAACTAGTGCTTCCATTTTGTAAAACTGTTTTGTACATTTAATAACCCTTTATTTTGGGTGGCCACTTTCTTGGAAAACCGACCTGCCATTTTACCTGCTTCCATGAGAAAATTTTTCTCACCTTAAAACAACAACATTATGAAACAAACATGGATGGGCCTTGCTGCCTTTGCACTGGCAGCAGGTGCTCTGATGGTTTCGTGCAACAAGCAACCCCTGCAGCAGGACGCTGTAATGGAAGATGGCCAAAGCTTGAGCAGCGAACTGCGGGGGTGCAATACCTTTTACGGTCCACAGGTACACATTGGAAATGGCAAGGGCCGCACTTTTATTTTGCTGGAAAAAACCGGCCGCCCGCTGGAAATGGGTATAGAAATGACGGAAGCAAGCATGTTCGGCCTGCCGCAGGACGAGCATGATTTTGCCGCTTCCACATTTATACTGCCCATGCACCATAAGGCGAAAGAAGCCACGGCTTTTGACCACCTTACCGTAAACTGGAATGTAAATGGGCACGAACCTCCGGGCGTATTCAACATCCCGCATTTCGATTTTCACTTTTACATGACCACCGTGGCGCAGCAAATGGCCATACCCCCATACCCCGTAAACCCCGCTGCCTTCGATAACCTGCCTCCGCCGGCCAGCTGGCCCGTAGGCTATTTTGCCACACCGGGCGGAGTGCCACAGATGGGCAAGCATTGGAGCAGTACCAGCTTTGCGCCACCCTTTACCCACACCATGATTTATGGTTCTTACGCAGGCCGCTTCACTTTTGTGGAGCCTATGATTACCCGCAGGTTCCTAATGGACGGTACCCGGGTGAATGTTCCCTACAGCCCGCTGCGGGGTTTCCCCGTGGCAGGCAAATGGTACCCGCAAACCTACCATATATACAAACACGGGGGCAAGCACTATGTAACCCTCAGCAACTTTACCTGGCATTAAGCCAGTGAGCCGACAACACTAAAAGAGGCTGTCTCAAAGTCAGTAGATTTAACACAAAGACGGCAAAGAAACTCAAAGTTTACAAAGGAATGAGCTGATAATCTGTAGCTGTTTATTTGTCTGCTTTGTTTTGTTGTGTACAAGTTCCCATTTGAGACAGCCTCATTTTTTATGCAGTAGCGGTTCTGGTTTCGGCTTCTTGTTGTGCTGCGGGTCCTCACCGGTTCGGCGGTGGTTGTTGTTTGCTGTTTAGCAGGGCTGAAACGATCTAGTAAAAAAGAGTAGATCAATATAGCAGATAAGCAGGTCTTCTTACAGCACTTCACATGGAAGGACGTCTAGTTGGATAAACGGGGCAACCAAAAGATAGTTGCAAAGTGAAACCATGGAGATTCGTAAGCCAGCTGGCTACGGTGGACCCTGTAATGCATCCTTCTATTCTGCCCTTATTTGCCCAAAATATTTATAAGAATCACCTATAAATATTCATATTTGCATATAAGCTTTCTCTCAGCCTCCACACCTCATGCTGGATATTGCTATTGGTACCTATTGAGTAATAAAAGGCTAAGGAGAATGACCACCTGGTTGCAATGCAAAACGACATTCGTTGTACTTCATCATTTTAACAGCACACATGACAAAAGACTATCCTGGCGAGCAGTGGAAGACTTTAAAGTTTGACATTGAATGTACCAACGAAGCACGAACAGAAGTTTCAAACTTTGGCCGGCTACGGACTTTTAATAAAATTTCGGACGGCAATATTATTAATGGCTCTATGATTAATGGCTACAAAATTTTACGACTCAAACTGTATAGGCCGAGAGAAGAGAAGATTCAAAAAAGGCTTGACGCTCAACAACAACAGGTTTTTAAAATGGCACGCAAGTTAAAATCATTCAAAGACAACAACGAGAGCAAAAAATTAATTGCCGAAACTGCCGGCTTGCTGGAAGGTTTAAAAGCAAACCTTAGCAAAAAGTTTAAAGACGATTTAAAAGAACGGACCATCAATTACCATTCACTCGTGCACCGCCTTGTGGCTGATTACTTTCTTAAAAAACCCGCAACCAAACAAACAATCGTTGCCCACCTGGACCATAACAAACTCAACAACAGGGCAAATAATCTAAAATGGATGACCCCGGAAGAAAATTATGAACATCAAAAAAGCAGCCCGTACGTAATAAAAGAAAAAGAGCAGCGGCGGCTCCGGCCAAAAGAAAATTCAAGATCTACAAAGTTGACCGTAACGAAGGTGATGCTTATGAAAAAACTCATGAACGAGGGCAAACCAATGAAGCAACTTGTAAAAATTTTTAAAGTAACCGAGACACAAATTATCAGAATCAGGCGTGGGGAAAACTGGTCGGACATTGAAGCAGCCAAATAACTGCAGCAGGAAGTAAACCCCGGCATCGGAGGGTCTGCTGCTTTGCCGGCTGATGAATTAATACTTATCTTTTATTTGCTGGTAGCTTTATATTATTACCTACGCCATCAAACAATTCTGCTATAATTTTCACTGCTGCTCTCGGCTTTGTACTGGGTACCTGTGGTTGCGGCGCCGTACTCAGGAATCGGTTTCTCTTCGCACTGATGTATTGACCAGCTTTCTCAATTTCTGCCGTACACACCCAAAAATAGAGTTACAAAACGGTGACTGGTTATGTGTAGAAATGTTTTATTAGTTGGTAACTGTCGAACTTAAATACAGTACTGCATTCGTACCCAGGTTTGCCGTTGTACTCCCTACATTTTGAAGCCTCACTTGTACGCTACTACCTCCGCCACAAGCTACATTGGAAGCAGATACTGTATGAGGGGTATAGATAACTTGCCCCCAATTAGTGGCTCCAGTACCTGGTGTAAACTGGCCAATGGAGACTCTTACATTGCTATTATTTCCTGTAAAATTTGTGATGCAAAAGCTGATATCGATGAACGCAAAGGGAGGCAGTGAAACCGAAAAAGTGCCGGAGCTGAACCCTGTTTTTAAAGTAGTGGTGCTGTTACTAAGAACCATCCCTTTTCCTTCGTTTATAAGCTTTCCATCTATGCGGGCAGTTCCATCTACACCGAGGTTTGTTTGTACGAGTACGTTACCATTTACGTTTAGCTTATAGCTGGCAGATGGAGTGGCTCCTACACCCACGTTACCTCCAATATTTGCGTCATCAATTACCTGCAGGTCGTCGGCCGCAAATAAATCATCATTTGCAATCACATCCGAATCAGAACCAATGTTACCTGTAGCAAGTATGTTACCTGTTTGAAGGGAGGAGGTTCGGGCACTTCCATTTACATCTAACCGGTAGATCGGATTAACAGTATTAATGCCAACATTTCCTGTAGAGGAGATATTCATTCTGTTAACTCCATTTGTCCAAAAGTCCAGTCCAAATGGATTTACTCCCCCAATATCCTGGTTACTGCTAAAGCCTATCACAGAATTGGTTCCAAACCTGATGGCGGCGGAGTCTGCACTGCCCGTGTTGTTATTTTCCTGGTCTATTAATAAAGAACCGTTTACAGAAAGTTTTTTAAGAGGGGTGTTGGTGCCTATTCCAACATTCTGGCTAAAACATGCAACTGACGCAGAAAGTAGTAGGTGCAGTGTTATGATTTTTTTTTGCATAATGGCTTTTTGAACGCTAATATAGAAAATTAACTTTTGTCTAAAGTTGTTAAATGTGCTCGTTGTCGGTTTTACAAAAACAATAAAGCGCAGTTTTATGTAATCGCTAATGGTTTTTGGATGTAGATGGTAGGCATACAAGGCCTGGCTGCCACAGATCAGTTTATTTCAACAAAAAAAGACGGTTCAAACCGTCTTTCATAAAATAATTGCCTTACAATCATTAGTCTTTTTTGTAGTACGTAAAAGCCCGTTTTACAACTTTGGTTACCTTACCTTTTTCATCGTAAGTAGTTCGCTGCGTCCAGTTGCCTTGTGCATCGTAGCTGTCGTATTTGTAGGTCATTACTTTATTGGTAGTGCTGTCTTTAGTTACATTCATTTCGGTTGTTTTGATTACGTCTCCTTTTTCATCTAACTCGCTTTTTGAGTTGTACACTTCTTTGCCGCTACTGTCCCGGTATCTTCCTGCAACCTGCATACCTTTTACATAATCATTTTCAAAAACACCATCAATACTGCTGTCGGCTTTGTGCCGGGTACCTGTGGTGACGGCGCCGTACTCATCCTCTTTTAAGCCGGTATAAAAAAAAGTTTGTTTTCCGGCCGAATCTGTTTCCCGCCCACCGATGTATTTACCATCCTTATCAATTTGTATCTCAAAACCGTTGGATGGTTTGCCATTTTTAGTGGTGGTCATACTTTTCATCTGGCCTTTTTAGTAATGTGCCATCGTAGTGTTTTCTGTAACAGTTCCCTTACTGTCTTTTTTGCTGCTGGCACTTACATAACCGTTTTCGTCGTATGATTCCACAGAAATACAGCAAGAATCCATAGCGCCAATTTTGCCGGTACTGTCTGGCGTGTAATTGGTTGTTTCCATCGTTTGCACCATCCCTTTTAGGTTCTGTGCTGTCCAGTCGCTGTTCTTGGCTACTTCCACTTTTTTGGTAGCCGTGTTGCAAGAAACCAGGCAGCTCCCCATAAATAAAATTGAGAGTAAATTTTTCATGTTTGTTTGTTTTGGTTAAGGTGAAATATTAAAGTATGAATTTTAAATCCGATTTGCAAGCAGATACCAATTTATATTATCGGGTAAGTAGGATGAAGATCTTTCGCAAATAAGCGAGGATAGAGTGCAGAGACATATAGGAAGATGAAAAAGTTTCCTGCAGGCCTGCCCGCCTGTAAGAAGGTCTGCGGAAATAAACCCGGCAATAAAAACGGCGTGTCTGCAAAATTTTCTATTCTTGAGTCAACATTATCCATTGCTTCCTGTTTGGTGAAACCAAAGTTTAAAAAGTTAATTACCAATGGCCAGCACCAGCACGACTACTCCAGCCGAGAAGCCCAAAGAGGCTTACGAAATTATGCAGGAACAAATTGAAACGGGTTTGAAGGAACACAACCGCTCAGACCTTGGACTCTTTTTGTCTTCTTTATCTGCAGGACTGGAAGTGGGTTTTAGCATTTTAATTATTGGCATCATACATACGCTGTTTAAAAGCGAATCTACCACCGGTCAGTTAGCCGTGATGATGGCGTTGGTATACCCGATCGGTTATATTTTTGTCATCATTGGCAGGTCAGAATTGTTTACCGAGCACACCACGCTGGCCACAATCCCCGTGATGAACGGGCAGGCCAGCCTGACAAGTTTGGCCAAACTGTGGCTTATTGTGTATGTGGGCAATCTTGCCGGGGGGTATTTGTTCGGTGGTATTTCGTTGGTATTTAATAACGAGATGCATCTTATAGGAAAAGACTTTTTTTATTTTGTGTCGGAAAAGATGCTCAAGTATAGCGTGGGTGCTACCCTCATCAGCAGCATCATGGCAGGCTGGCTGATGGGTATGCTTTCCTGGCTGCTCAGTTCGGCGCAAGATACCCTTAGCCGGGTTCTGATGATATTTTTGGTAACTTTTTTCATCAGTATTGCCGGCCTGCACCATTGCATTGTTGGCTCCATAGAAGTGTTCATGGCATTTTTTGGAGAAGCCAATAAAATATCCCTGGGCGAATTTCTCAAGTTCCAGGGATTGGCCACACTGGGTAATATTATTGGTGGCGTGTTTATAGTGGCGATGGTTAAGTTTGCCCATAGCAAGCGACATTAATGGGAAGTAGGGTAAAGGGTAAAGGGTGAAGGGCAAAGGGCGTAGGGCAAAGGGCAAAAGGTAATAGGTAAATGCAACAACGCCGGCCCGACTAATGGCTTTTTGGCATGGAGGAATTAAGGCTAATAAAGGGCGGCTTCTAAACCCCTAAACCCTAAACTTCTAAACCCCTAAACCTCTAAACTCCCAAACCTCTAAACCATTTAAATTATCAAGCTACATTTGTCTTCCACACACAATACAAACGTATGCGCTACTTAGTCACCACCTTTTGCCTGTTCTTTGTTTTTAGCAAAGTTGTTGCGCAGGATGCCCGCGCCAAACTGCGCATTACCCACCTGGTGGGCGACTTTTATATTTATGAAACGGATAACTTATACAAAGGCAGTCGCACACCTGCCAATGGTATGTACCTGGTTACAACGAACGGCGTAATGCTGTTTGACTCGCCATGGGACACAACCCAGTTTCAGCCTTTGTTAGACAGCATACAGCAGCGGCACCACAAGCCTGTTACCATATGCTTTGCTACGCATTTTCATTCAGACAGAACCGCCGGCCTCGAATATTACCAGAGTGTTGGTATCAGAACATATACTACGAAACAAACTGACGAACTTAGTAAAACCAAGGGCATGAAGCGAGCCGGGTTTCTCATGGAAAAAGACACGTTGTTTACCAGCGGCCAGTATTCCTTTGAAATATTTTACCCTGGCCCCGGCCATGCACCGGATAATATTGTGATCTGGTTTCCGCAGCAAAAAATATTATATGGCGGCTGCCTCGTTAAAAGTACGGAAGACGAAGACCTGGGAAATTTGGGGGATGCTGATCTGAAAAAGTATGCGCCTTCTATAAAAAATGTTATGCGGCATTGCCCGAACCCGGTATATGTTATCCCCGGCCATGGAGACTGGACGAATAAGCGTTCGCTGCAGCACACACTTAACATGGCGAGAAAGGTGCGGAGATGAAAAGGCAAGGGACAAATGTAAAATAGCCAAGGGCGAAAGACAGAGGGTGAAAATCAGCGGCAAGAATAAAGCGCAATCAGTACAAGTCACGTAGAAGGGGCAATTAACTCATGCTCGGAAATAGCATGTTCCTAAACCTCTAAACCCTAAACTTCTAAACATCTAAACCCCCTTCTCTTCCTTTTTAAACACCTCACTTATCTCCGTTACAATGAAACCAAATTTACGGATCACACTTCTTATCATCAGGGTTTCGCCATCGGGCATCAGGTACATGTATTGGCTCATGCGCACATGCTTGATGAGGCCCCGGTTCTCCAGTTTTAGGCGGAAGGTCCAGGTAAAATAATTGCCATACAGTTCTCCCCTGGCTTTACCGCTGATGTCGCTGGCGGTAGCTTCTACATGATTTAAATCTATTTGCCTGAGTTGCCAACTGCGGTGGTTGGTCTTACCATTTTCGGGCAACAAATCTTGCTCAATATAGACCACGCCGTCTTTTACAGTTCCTTTCGTGTGGGTGGTAATACCAATAGTTGGCTTGCCTCCTCTGCTTTCCATTACGCCATACGAGCTGGTGTTGCCGCCAAAAAATGCAACGGGGTCAAGTTTTGCAGTATTGTCTTTAAATGCAGTGGGTTTGAGAGAGGCACAGCTCGTTGCTCCTATGCAGCAAGCCAAAGATATTATCCAGCTATATTTCATGTAATGTCGCGGGCACCGGTTTAGGATAATTGATTTACCTCAGGGTGTTGCCGCTATGTACGCAAGAGCTGTTACAATAGATTGGCTGGGGGAGAAATGCTATTGGACTTACAGTCTTGCATGCTAGCTTTCACCAAGCATTGTGTACGCAAAAAGATAATCGGAGTGCGTAAAAAAAATCTGCGGGAGCTGCACAGAAAAAAATTCCCGCAGATCCCGCAGATGGCATTTTCAGACTTTGGGTAGATCCCAAAAATGTCAATAGAAACTTTACTTCGTTTCCAGCAATTTAAAAAACTGATCGAGTTGTGGCAAAATCACGATTCTTGTTCTGCGGTTAGCAGCCCGTCCGTCTGCACTGCTGTTATCTGCAATGGGCATATACTCACTTCGTCCGGCTGCAGCCATTTTTCCTGGATTCAGGCCATATTGCTTTTGCAGGATGCGTACTACGGCTGTAGCTCTTTTCACACTCAGGTCCCAATTATCTACCAGCGGGCCGGCGCCTTTCACTGCCACATTATCTGTATGTCCTTCTACCATAAACTCAATGTCGGGCTGGTTCTTTAGTACCTGGGCTACTTTCCCCAACACCTCATTGGCCCTATCGCCCACATCAAAGCTGCCGCTTTTAAAAAGCAGTTTATCGGAAATGTCGATGTACACCACACCCTTATCTACTTTAATATTGATGTCTTTATCATCGAGGTTGCCAATGGCACCTTTTAGGTTCATTACCAGTGCCATGTTCAAAGAGTCTTTGCGATTCAACGCCGATTGCAGGTTTTGAATGTAAGAATCTTTAGAGCCTATATTTTCCAGGGATTTCTTGATGCTCTCTGCCTGGGAGCTTGATATTACAGAAAGATTTTCCAGTTGTTTGAGTGCCTGGTTGTTGTTGTCTTTTAAAAAGGCGTTTTCTCTTTTCATGTTCTCAATCTCGGCCTCCAGCAGTGCTTTCTTTCGGGAATTTTCTACCGTAAGGTCGTTGCAATCTTTTAGTTGATTTTGCAATTCGTTGTAAGATGTTTGGAGTGTTTCATACCTTACTTTTTCAGCTTGCATTAGTTTTTTGCTCACGCAAGAGCTGAAGATAACTGCTGTGGCAAAAGTTGCAGTAACAAGATTTTTCCATTTCATACATTAGATATTTAAGATGTGTTGCAAAACTATTTAAAATAAGCAGCCGGTGCGAAGGAAAAAATTACTGTTCATCTCTGTATAGAAAAGTTTGCCCCAGACCTTGCCTGCAGGCAGCTACGTTGTGCGAAAACAAAAATGCCCGCAATACAGCGGGCATTTTACCAAATACTATAAGAACTAATTTGTTTCTTTTCTTTTAAACACGCTGCCATCTGGCAGGATCTTCACCTTTACTTTGTCCTCGCCTTTCTTCAGTTCAATCTCGTACATATCCATGTTCTTATCATTTTCCTTATCAATTTCTACAATCGTGTAGCCAGGATATTGTGCATTGATTGTTTGGTTAACTGCATCTGGCAATTTAGAATTGCCCGGAATTTTTGTAGATGTTTTTACCCACTCACCCCTGTTGTTATACCAGGAGGTATAGTCTGCACCACTTGTGTTGTAGCGTACATAGTAATACTGATCATCCATGTTAAGATCATCATTTTCACTGGGTTCATATCGTACCCACTCTACCCTGTCTACTTTGGGATATTTTGTTTCAAAAGACATCCTTACAGAGTCCGGAACCTCCTTGGTTGTGATAATGGTTGTTTTACCTTCTGTTTTTGCAACGTCATTAACGGTAGCTACGGGTTGATCTGTTGTGGTAACGGTTGTGTTACTGTCGGTTTCAACTTTCTTGTCGTTGTCGCAGCTGGCAAACATGACCAGCGATGCGGCCAATACAGGGAAAAAGATTTTCATACGTTTTGTTTTTTAATTCAAACGTATTGGTAAAGAACCATGCCAAAGTTTATTTTACAGGCTTCACCAAATCGTTTTTGAATGGACAAATATTGGCAGGAAATAACTGAACTACATTACAACTGAACAAAAAAAGTGGGCCACCTGGCCCACTTTTTAAAAATAGATTGGATGTGTGTTTATTTTGCCTTAAAGGAAATTTCATAGTCACCCCATACCATACTTACTTTGCCATTTTTATCAATGGCGTACAAAAGGCTTTCTGCAAATGGTTTTGCTTTGCCGGCTTTTACCATGATGCGCAAGGCATCTTCAGCAGCCTTGTATTCGTAAGCTCCCCATTGCTTCCAGGTTTTGTTAAAAATGACAGTCCACTCGTCGTCGCCAGAAATGATGAACAGGCCATACTTGCCGGCAGGCAATGTTTTACCATCAATGTTCAGGTCCTTACTGGTTTCAAACACGGTTGCGTCATTGGCTCCGGCTCTCCACACTTGTCCGGCTTTTGGTTCAAGGTCTTTTCCTATGGTTCTTCCTTTTACCGAGGGGGAACTGTAATTTATGCTAACCACAGCGCCAGATTTCAGCGTTTCTGTTACGCTCATGGGTGGGCTGGCTGGTTTCTTTTTTTCCTGGGCCTGGCAGTTGGTTCCTGCAAAAAGAACACTAGCCATCAAAGCGAAAGACAATACTTTTTTCATATTTACATTTTTAAATAGTGATGGATTACAAGTTACGGTTATTAAATAAAAATTATCTGTATGTGGTATGAGTGGCACTATGGCAATATATGAGGCGCCTTTATAGTTTGCATCACTCAATAATCAATCACTTGCTCTTCCATAACAGGCAGGTCTCGCCAGCCATATTGTTGGTTGCGCAATTGGGGCTCAAAGCCCGCTTCATGTATAGCAGCTTGTATGCTATTAGCGGTAAAACGGTGCGGCGCACCCGCAGCACTCACTACGTTTTCTTCTATCATAATACTACCAAAGTCGTTGGCACCTCCGTTTAAACAAAGCTGCGCTACTTCTTTACCCACGGTAAGCCAGCTAGCCTGTATGTTCAATACATTGGGCAGCATGATGCGGCTCAGGGCAATCATGCGCATGTATTCTTCTGAAGTGGTAAGATTATGCACCCCACGGATCCGGGCCAGCAAAGTATCTGCATCCTGGAAGGTCCAGGGAATAAATGCCAGGAATCCTTTGGCTCCTTCGGGCTTGCGGCTTTGTACTTCCCTGATTTTTACCAGGTGTTCAAAACGTTCCTGCAATGTTTCTACATGGCCAAACATCATAGTGGCGGAAGTAGTAATGTCTAACTTGTGTGCTTCGTGCATAATGTCCAGCCATTCCTGTGCACCACATTTGCCCTTGCTGATGAGTCGTCTAACCCTATCTGTTAGTATCTCGGCGCCGGCGCCTGGTAAGCTGTCCATGCCTGCTTCCTTTAAAGCCATCAGAACTTCCCGGTGTGTTCGCTTGCCGCCTGGCTTGCTTTTTTCCAGCTTGGTAATATGTGCAACTTCCGGTGGCCCAAGCGTGTGCAGCTTTATGTTTGGATAAAGACTTTTAAGTTCTTTAAACAAGTTTACATAAAAATCCAGTCCCAGTTCCGGGTGATGACCACCTTGCAACAGGAGCTGATCTCCACCAAATTTGATGGTTTCTTCTATCTTCTTTTTATACGTTTCTATATCGGTAATGTAAGCATCGGCATGGCCGGGTATGCGGTAAAAGTTGCAAAACTTACAATTGGCAATGCACACATTGGTAGT
Organism: Chitinophagaceae bacterium; assembly: GCA_031425715.1. Lineage (GTDB taxonomy): Bacteria > Bacteroidota > Bacteroidia > Chitinophagales > Chitinophagaceae > Ferruginibacter. The sequence goes on from JANPJW010000342.1 coordinate 23,765, forward strand.
GTTTACATTTCTATCTATCTGCCATGTAACCTTGCCATGCGGCACTTGTATCTTTCTCAGTTCGTTGGCCACGAACATGAGTTCGGAGAGTGCGGCGTTTTCAAATAAATAAACGCCTTCTTCTACGGTTAAAAATTCAAAGGCCATAGCCTTCTCGTATAAGCTTGTTAAATTCATCATCATGGTTAAAATTGACTTGCACGTATTGGAATGTTTCCACTCGTGTAACAATGAACAAAATTACACCCAATAGGTTGTATATTTCATTGTGGTTATGCTAAATAAGATTCTCTTCGTTGTTTTGTTTTGCCCCATGCTTGCTATCGGGCAGAAAAGTACACCCGGCCCTGCTTCAAGGCTTATTACCCGGTTTCCTTTTAAACAATACAGTGGTGGCGTGATGATCATCAGGGCTACTTATGAGAACCTAAAAGACAGTTTTAATTTTATACTGGATACAGGCAGCGGGGGCATTTCGCTGGACAGTAGTACCTGTGAAGCCTATAAACTTATTGGGCGAAAGTCTGATACGACCATTACCGGTATAGGAGGCAAAAGAAAGGTTTCTTTTATTTTTAATAAGACACTCCACTTTCCGGGGTTTGCATTAGACTCCCTCAATTTTCATATTAATAATTATGATGTTTTAACAAGTGTGTATGGCGAAAAAATTGATGGCATCATTGGTTATAATTTTTTTAGTCGTTACGTGGTTCATATCAATTTTGACAGCCATTATGTAGAAGTATACAGGCCTGGCAAAATGCAATACCCTTCCGGAGGACATACACTGCATCCGGCTTTTACCTCACTCCCCATTCAGTATGCGCAGATAAAAGACAGCCGTAAATTGGCCCATCATTTTTATTTTGACACCGGTGCCGGACTTTGCTTTTTAATGAGCGATCGCTTTGCAGAAGATAGCAGCATTCTTTTTAAAAAGCGGAAGCCTTTACTCACCCAGGCAGAAGGTATGGCCGGCAAGGTACAAATGCGCCTTACCGTAATTAAAGAACTTAAACTAGGTCCCTACCGTTTCAAAAACGTACCCACCTATTTGTATAAAGATGACTATAATGTAATGTCATACCCTTTTTCGGGCGGGCTGCTAGGCAATGAATTGTTGAGAAGATTCAACATGACCATCAATTACGGGGAGCGGGAAATTCACTTGCTACCCAATTCTCATTTCAGGGAATTTTTTGACTATGCCTATACAGGTATGGCTATGTACTATCTGGAGGGCAAGATCCTGGTAGAAGATATCATTGATGGTTCGCCCTCCCACAAGGCGGGTCTGCAAGCAGGAGACGAGATATTTGGAGTAGGCAACAACCTTTCTCAGAACATTCAGCAATATAAAAACCTCCTGCAGGTGGCCAACAAAAAATTACGGGTGCTTGTGATCAGGAATGGAGAAATCCTGGAATTATTTTTAAAGACGGGCAGCATCCTCAGGTAATCATTTAGCGAAAAATTATTAGAGCCTCATGGGTACTTGGCTTAAATTTGCCGCATGATTCATTTTGAAAAATTCACATTAGATAATGGCCTGAGGGTGCTGGTACACGAAGATAAAAGTACACCCATGGCTGTGGTGAACGTTTTATACGACGTGGGTGCCAGGGATGAAATGGCTGATAAAACCGGGTTTGCACATTTATTTGAACACCTGATGTTTGGTGGCAGCATCAACATTCCTATTTACGACGAACCGTTACAACTGGCCGGTGGGGAAAACAACGCTTACACCACCAACGATCTTACTAACTACTATTGCCAGCTGCCTGCAGAAAATATTGAAACAGCTTTTTGGTTGGAAAGCGACCGCATGATAAGCCTCGCTTTTAGTAAAAAGAGTTTGGAGGTACAACGAAAAGTAGTGTGCGAAGAGTTTAAAGAACACTACATCAACAAACCCTACGGCGATGTGTGGCATAAGCTGAGAGAATTGGTGTATACCACGCACCCTTATCGCTGGATGACGATTGGCAAGGAACTGGAACATATTGAAAACGCCACACTGGCTGATGTAAAAGCGTTTTTCAACAAGCACTATACGCCTTCAAATGCCATCCTTGTAGTAGCAGGCAATGTAGAAGTGGCACAGGTAAAAGCCCTTGCAGAAAAATGGTTTGGACCTATACCGGCTGGTAACAAATACGAGCGGGATCTGCCTGCAGAACCCAAACAAACGGCTCCCCGTTTTTTAGAGGTAAAGGCCGACGTGCCGCTGGATGCCTTGTACAAATGCTGGCATATTTACCCCCGCACCGACGACCGGTATTACATTGCCGATCTTATTTCAGACATCCTGAGTGGTGGTGCATCCTCACGCCTGTTTCAAAGCCTGGTTAAAGAAAAACAATTGTTTAGCAGCATTGATTGCTCTCACCTTGGCAGTACTGATGCCGGTATTATGGTTATAGAAGGCAAGCTGGTAAAAGGGGTGGATATAACGCTGGCAGAAGCAGCTGTAATGGAGGAGTTGGCAAAACTACAAAAGGATGGCATCAGCAATACAGAACTGGAAAAGGTGAAAAATAAAACAGAAAGCGCCATGGCTTTTGAAGATATGGGCGTGATGAACCGGGCTGCCAGTATAGCAATGTATGAGTTGCTGGGCGACGCACAATTGATGAACAAAGAACTGGATAAATACAGGGCCGTAACGGCAGAACAGATTGCCGACCAAAGCCGTATTATTTTTGACGAAAACAATTGCAGTACCCTGCATTATTTATCCAACAGTTAAACTTACTAATGAACAGAAAGATAGCACCCGCCATTATTGATGCGGTAAATTTTAACCTGCAACTAAAACCTTACGATCATTATACCCTGGACAACGGCGTACCGGTATACAGCATTGATGCAGGTGCCCAGGAAGTGATACAGATTGAGCTGGTTTTTTATGCCGGCAACTGGTTCGAAAAAAAGCAGGGTATTGCTGCAGCTACCAACTTTATGCTAAAAAACGGCACGCAGCACAAAACGGCCTTTGAACTGAACGAAGCATTTGATTATTACGGCGCCTATTGCAGCAGAACCTGCTACAACGAAACCGCTACGGTCACTCTGCATACCCTTACCAAACATTTAGATAAGTTGTTGCCAGTGATGAGTGAGATGTTGTCAGAATCCATTTTCCCCGAGCAGGAACTGGAAATATTCAAGCAAAACAGCAAGCAACGCCTCTCTGTAAATTTGCAAAAGCCGGAGTTTATTGCCGGTCGTTTGATTGACAGTTATCTCTACGGAGAACAGCATCCTTACGGCAAATATACCAGGGCAGAAGATATTGATGCCATTACAACAGCTGAGTGCAAAGCATTCTATGCTGCGCATTACCTGGATGGGCAATGTGCCATTTTTGTATCGGGCAGGTTGCCCGCTAACCTGCAACTGCAGCTCAATTCATTTTTTGGTAAACTTAGTTTACGCAAGCCTGTATTTAAAACTTCCAACATTGCAACAAGCCCGGCGATAGAAAAAAAGTACCGTGTACAAAATGATGAGCATGCCGTGCAAGGAGCCATCAGGATAGCACAGCCTTTTCCCAACAGGACGCATCCGGATTTTAAAAAAGTAGTGGTGCTCAATAATGTTTTTGGTGGTTTTTTTGGCAGCAGGCTCATGAGCAATATACGGGAAGAGAAGGGTTACACTTATGGTATTCACAGTTACCTGCAAAACCATATTCAGCAAAGCGCCTGGATGATTAGCACCGAAGCTGGTAAGGATGTATGTGAAGCCACCATTGAGGAAGTGTACAAGGAAATGAAAAAGTTGAGGGAAGAACCAGTAGATGAAGAAGAAATTTTACTTGTTCAAAACTACATGATGGGTGGCATCCTCGGCGATCTGGATGGTCCGTTTCACATTATGGCTAAATGGAAGAATATAATTTTAAATGACCTGGATGAAAGCTATTTTTACGATTCGGTGAAGGCGATTCAGGCAGTAACTGCAGCAGAGTTGATGGAGCTGGCCAACAAATACCTGCGGCCGGAGGAGTTTTATGAGCTGGTGGTGTATTGAGTGGTTTCAAAGGTTCAAGAGGTTCAAGGTTCAAGAGGTTCAAAGGTTTAACGTTTAAAGTTATGTTTACTTTGAAGGATCATATTAGCCTTCGAAGATTTCATTTTCACCTTTGACTTTTCACCTTTGACTTTTCACCTTTGACTTTTTGTCAACAATTATCAAATCCGATAGCTATCGGATCAAATTTCCAAATCATCAAATTATCAAATTAATCCAACATGAACTTCATCATTCGCCTTTTAATTACTGCAGCTGTGGCTTACGGACTTTCTATGGTTTTAAGTGGTGTGCACATTCCGGATTTTACCGATGCTATTATACTTGCTATCGTGCTGGCTTTGCTTAACACTTTTATAAAACCAATTTTATTGGTGCTTACTTTCCCTATTACGATTGTAACCCTCGGATTATTTTTATTTGTGATCAATGCACTCATCATCCTGCTGGCAGATAAGTTGATGGATGGTGTGACCATTGACGGCTTTTGGTGGGCCTTGTTGTTCAGTTTGCTGTTGTCCGTCGTTTCTTCTTTTGCCCATTCTTTGTTTGGCAAAAAAGACGATTAGATTCAGGTAATATTTTCTGCAGGGGGAACGTAGATGCTCACCACGGTTCCTTTTCCGGGCGCAGCATCCCATTCAATGCTTCCGTTTAAGTATTGAATGCGGCTGCTCAAATTCTGTAGCCCAATACCATCTTTCTGCCGGGCTTCGGCCACATCGAAGCCCACACCATTGTCTTCAATCAAGATATTGATGCCGGTATCGTCCTGTAGCAGAGAGATATCAAGCAGCGTGGCCCGGGCATGCTTTATTACATTGTTTACACACTCCTGAATGATTCGATACAATACGGATTCAATATGGGTGGGCAATTCACGGTTCAGCCCGTCTGTCTCCAGTTGAATTTTTAGTTTCGAGTCGTGGATCTGGCTGATGAAATCTCTTACAGCATTCACAAGACCTTTCTTCACCAAAGCATTCGGCATCAGGTTATGACTAAGACCACGCACTTCTACGCCGCTTTCAGTTATAAGCGCAAGTGTTTTTTGAAATAGTCCCTGGCTTAGATGATCCTTTACTACAAATGCTTCCAGGGCTTGCAGGTTAAAATTGGCAGCAGTGAGCAACTGACCTACACCATCATGTAAATCTCCGGCAATGCGCTTCCTTTCATTTTCTTCGGCATTGATAACCTCAATGCTTGCAAGCTGTTTTTGGCGAAAGAGCTCTTGCTGCAGTTCTTTTTTCTTACGGGTTTTAAAATTTGCAAAAAGCAAATATGCGCTTAAACATAAAAGGGCTAGTAAACCAAGGGAAGCAACCAGGTAAATATTTTTTCTTTCGAGTTTATATTGTTGCTGTAATATCTGCTTTTCCTTTTCCGCCGTTTCATATTTCACCTGCATATTGGCAACTTGTTTTTGCACTTCCAGGTTTATAAAGCTGTCTTTGATGAGCAATGCTTTTTCTTTATAAGCGAGGGCAGAATCAAGTTGGTCCTGGTCTTTAAAAGTAGATCCCATGTTGCTGTACAATTCGTTCAGTACATATTTATCTTTTATCTGTTCTGCAATTTTGATGGCCTGCTGTTCGTATTGCGCAGCTTTTGCATTGCTATCGAGTTTAGAATTTAAAACGCCCATGTTGGTATACACTCTTGCCAAACCTGGTTTATCAGTCTGTGATTTAAATAATTTCTCAGCTTTGAGAAAGCTTTCTTTTGAGTTTTGGTATTTGCCCAGCAGATAATAAGACTCGCCC
>JANPJW010000343.1:0-12517 GCA_031425715.1 Chitinophagaceae bacterium
CTGCGATCTTACTTATCGGCGCTTCGCCTGGCAGAAAAAATGAAAAACGCTTTTCTGCAGAGAGAGAGCTACACGAAGCTCTCTACCTTTTACAGCAGCATAGAAGATTACGATAGGGCGATAGATTATTTCACCCTTGCCTATAACAAGCTGGATGAATTAAAAACAGGTAATGCCGTCTATCAAAAAGTGATAGACATCAATGGCCTGGGTGAATTGTACGCTCAAAAAAAAGATTATGAAATGGCCATCAAATATTACGAAGATGCTTTGAAAATGGCTGATTCATTGCATTACGCTAACCTTGAGATGCCAGTTTATATAAGCCTGTTAAATGTTTATATTTTAATGAAAGAGCCTCAAAAATCGATGGAGTTTATGGAGTCTGCTGCGGGTACCAAATTAAAAAAATATCTTACGGCGGTTCGGATGGATCCTTTGGCAGACCAGGCCTATGCAATCATTTATTCTGAGATGGGTAAAATGGATTCTGCAAGAAAATATTTTGACAAATCTGATGGCTTTTTTGAGGCCACCGATAACGTAACCCTTAAAATGTACAGCCTCCTGAACAGGGGTTATTACCATAAAAGAAAGGGTGAATACCAGAAAGCCATTGACCTTTTTGTTTCATTGAACAAATTGGCCGAACAAAACGGTGTATTGGAAACGGCCAAGGAGGCCAATAAAAACCTCGATACGCTTTACAGCAAAATAGGGGCGTATGAGCAATCCAAATTTCATGCTGCTGCCTATTATCAATACAAAGACAGCATACAGACAATTAACAAGGAAAAGGAATTGGCGCAGGTAGAAGCACAGGATGAGCAGGCCCGCCAGTTAAAAATTGCTGAAGATGCTGCCGAAAAAAAGCGCCAACGGAACAACATTCAATACCTCGCAATCACGATTGGTATCGTAACGCTGTTTCTACTGTTGATCGTTTTTGGAATGTTTAGAGTTTCTGCCGGCACCATAAAAATGATTGGGTTTTTCGCCTTCCTGATGTTCTTTGAATTTATCTTTCTCTTGTTTAAGAAAAATATATATGCCATCACCCACGGAGAACCCTGGATGGATCTGCTTTTTATGATAGGCCTTGCCGCCATATTGCTGCCGTTGCACCATTGGCTGGAGCATAAAGTTTTGCACTACCTTACTTCTGCCAATAAACTAACTACCGCAGGTGCTACGCTGCGGAGCAGGTTTTTGGGTAAGGACAAACCGCTGTCCGGAATCTAAACATTCACCCCAGCAACTTCTCCCTGTGGGGGACGTTGTGCCACTGTTAGCTTTTTATTAAAACTGTACCGTTAATAAATACATGCTTTTCAAGCAACGGATGCCGTACCGATATGAAGCCGTTTTCCTGTAGCCTCAGGTAGCCTGCCACGGTTTACCGAACATACGAACCGGCATTCATATCAATAGAGGTACCGGTGGCATGATCTGCAAGGCCACTGCAAAGCAGGGTTACCATGGGCGCAATATCTTCTGGTGTAGTCAGTTCTTTCAGCGCAATGTCATTCAATGCAAAGTCTTCACCGTATTCTTCCAGTATGGCATTAGCCATGTCTGTTCGGGTAAAACCGGGCGCTATCAAAAATGCCTTGATGCCCTGTTTGCCATAGTGTCTCGCAATAGATCGGGTGAGGCTCACAATTGCCCCTTTGGATGCGGCATAGGCCAGGTAATCTGTAGTGTCGCCACGAAAAGCAGCCCGGGAAGATATGTTTACAATTCTGCCTTGCTGTTGCATTTTTGCATGCTCTATAAATTCTTTACATAAAATTCCGACGGCCGTTGTGTTTACGGCGAAAGTATGTTCCCAGTTTTGCAGCCACTCAGTTGTAGGCAAGGAATCTGCGGCGCTGGGCGAAATGCCGGCATTGTTTACCAGCGCCGAGAGTGGCCCATATTGCTTAACCAGCCTGGGAATAAAGCCGGTCACAGCAGCAGCATCACCCAAATTACAGGCGGCTGTGTAACTCTTATTTTGAAGTTCACTTTTTAAACTTTCCGCTTCTGCCTCGTTGCTGTTGTAGTGGATGATCACTTCCGCACCCGATTCGGAAAGTTGTTTTGCAATGGCTCTTCCAATGCCACGGGAAGCCCCCGTTACCAGGATCCTTTGATTTACTAGAGAAATATTCATTCCTAAAATTAGCTCCAAATTGCTGGTAAATAAAATTAGAATAGATTTTAAAAAGGATGGTGAATAGATATACAGATCCGGTAGGTGCAGGAGAAAAAGTCTATGCTCCGCTTTTGGCAAGCAACCAGGAAGCCGCTTGGGCACGGCTCATTTTTGCAACCAATAAGCTTTTGGTGTTTGCTGCCCAAAATCAGTTGTAGTAAATCCTGCGACGATAATTGTTAAAAACTACGGCGATGCCGGCTGCATTTAGCCACCCCCATACTTTGTAATCAAACGTACGAGCAGGTTATTCAAAAACTCCACCTGGTAAGCGCCCACAGTTGGGGTGATGTGGTTATTTCCTATGCCACTATCGTTGGTGAGAAACGTATAGGTTGCGTTGGTTGAAAGCCCCATAAAGCGGAATAAAAATTCGGAAGGTTTATCTACACCACTGGCGGCCACTGGGATAATCATAATGCCCTTTGATGCAGCAAGTTTTACCTGTTCCCGCAGGAGTGCCAGCTTTGCCGCATCGTCGTGTGCAGGGGCATCGAGTATTATAAATAGCATACGGGCTTTGGCATTGGTGCTCCAGTTTTGTTGCATGGCTTTTTTGAGGGCTTCCTCTACCGCTTCTGGATAATCGCCCCCGCCGCCCGCCGATTGTGCTTTTACAAAATCAACTATTCCAGCTTTATTGTTGGTAAAATCTTCGCTTCGGGTCAAATAGTCATCGCCAAAGTCCTTGTAAAAAACGGAAGCAAACCGCAGGGTTCCCTGCACCTGGTTGTCTGCTCGATTCAGCACATCCAATAATTCAGTTTTTAAATAGCTGATCTCATCACCCATGCTGCCGGTGGCATCTACCACAAACATAAGGTCTACATTGCTGGCAACAGTTACCGCAAGGGGGAGGGTGATATTTACATCCGTTGTTGCTGTGGTCAGAGAACCTGTTTGATAAGGCTGGTTATTAAATTTTACGTTGTACTGCATAGCGGCCGGGGTAGTGTTGTTAAAGATACCGGGGACAATGTTTAGTTTGCCAAATTTGTTGGTGCGTCCCTGCCACAAGGCATTGCTGCCAGCACTAATGCTGATCACTGCATCCGAAACTGCTGCGCCCGATGCATCTCTTACGGTGAAAAGCCATTTTTGATTTGGGTAAAATCCCCAGGTTGCCTGTGTTAGCCGGAAAGTATCGTTGGCCATGATCCTGGTCCAAAAATTCCAGTTGTCAAAATCGTTCCACTCCCCGGCAGTCAATACGCCTGGCTGTGGCGTATTACCATTGGCACCACCAGTGCTGCCAGCACCTGCACTGCTCACCAGGGAGCCATCACCTGATGCCATGCCCCCTTTTTCGCAGGAGGCAAATAGCAAACTGCAAAAAATAGTTACAATTGATAAACGGATACAAGGACGCATAATGGAGTTTTTAAACAGACGGGTGTTAGGGGCAAATTGCTGCTTATAAATAATTTTTTTTGCTGACAGGTTTTTTACGCAATGGCTCTTTTGCTATCGTAACACGAGGCACCCATATAGATAAATAATCCGGCTGAGTAACGGATACGCCAAAACGCAGACACAGTTTGCCGGAAGTATCTCTGCAGGGTAGAAACTTTTACATCTGGTAAAAGGTATTGGCAAAATCCATAGCTTTAAAGCTAAAACCAAAACCATGCTTCGCTCCCTTTTATGCCTCTTTTGTTTTATCACAACAGCAGTTGCTGCACAGCCAAATTATTTTTATCCCGCCAGCGGTAATTTCAATTCGCAGATTCCCACACCAGGCGGTTTTCTGGGCTACGATATTGGTACACAACACACCCGTCACGACAGGCTGGTGGAGTATTTTAAAGAATTGGACCGCCTGAGTAATCGTATGACGCTGGAGGTGATTGGTGAAACATTTGAACACCGACAGCAAATCACTGCTGTATTTACTTCCGCCGAAAACCACGCAAGGCTTGAGGAAATACGCAAGGCACATTTGGCAGGACAAGTAACGGACAATACAGCCAATGTTCCATTGGTAATTCACCTTGGCTACAATGTGCATGGCAATGAACCTAGTAGTAGCGAAGCTGCCATGCTTACAGCGTATTATATGGTAGCTTCGCAAAGTGACGAGGCCGATAAATGGATGAACGACATGGTTATTTTGATGGACCCTGTTATCAACCCTGATGGCAGGGATCGCCATACTCAATGGGCCAATATGCACAAAGCAGAACCGCCTGTTGCAGATCCCCTGGATAGGGAGCATACAGAAATCTGGCCTGGCGGCAGAACCAATCACTACTGGTTTGACCTTAACCGGGATTGGTTCCTGGGTACCTTTCCCGAAACAAGAAACCGCATTCATTTCTTTCACCGCTGGAGACCCTATGTGCAAACCGACCATCATGAAATGGGTACCAACAGTACCTTTTATTTTGACCCGGGGGAAGATGCCAGCAACAACCCGATAGTACCAGATTTTTTATACAAAACTATTTACCCCTTGTATGCCGGGTATTTCAGCAAAGCCACAGATCAGTTGGGGTCTATGTACTACAGCAAAGAATCGTACGATAAATTATACCCCGGCTATGGCAGCAGCTATGTCAATTTTTATGGCGGGGCTGGTTTTTTATTTGAGCAAGCGAGCAGCCGTGGCCACGTGCAGGAGACCAGTACAATTCCCATAACATTTGCCTTCACCATCCGCAACCAGTTTACGGCTTCACTCGCCACCATAAGGGCATCCATAGCGGAAAAAGCACAATTGCTAAAAATGCGGAAGGAGTTTTATAGAGTTGCCCGCTCGCAGTCATTGGCTTCACCCATTAAAGGGTATGTGTTTGGCGAACCCAAAGATGCCAGCAGAACAAAAGCATTTTTAGATATGCTGCTGTTGCATGAAATAGAAGTGTACCCCTTGAGCAAAAACACTACAGTGGATGGAAAACTTTTTGAGTCAGGAAAAACGTATTACGTTCCCACAGCACAGGATAATTACATCATGGTGCGTTCCGTATTTGAAAAAGCCATCACATACATCGATAGTTCCTTTTACGATGCTTCTGCCTGGAGCCTGGTACATGCCTACAACCTGCCTTATACAGAACTTAAAACAGCACTGGCTACGAGTAACCGCATTGAATCTATCGCTTCAGCCCTGCCGGTAGTTACAAAAAGTAACTATGCCTACGTGTTAGAAGCTACAGATTACAACGTGCATAAAGTTATATATCAATTGCAGAAAGGCGGGGCGATAGTGCAGGCTGCTTTTCGTCCATTTACTGCGGTTATAAATCAGCAACCAAAATTTTTTGGATATGGCAGTATTGTATTGCCGGTAAGCCTGCAGCAGATTGCTGCCGATTCACTTTTCAACCTGGTAACTGCTGCGTCCAAATCTACCGGCATTGCCATTCATTCATTGAGCACTGGTTTCAGTTCTGGTGGCGTAGACCTCGGTAGTAACAACATCCGCAGTTTGAAAAAGCCGGAAGTAGCCATGATCATCGGCACCGGTGTGGCAGCTGCAGAAGCCGGGGAGATTTGGCACTTACTGGATCAACGTTTGCAAATGCCCATCAGCAAAATTGATATCCTAAATCTTGGCCGGGCTACTTTGAGCCGCTACAACACCATCATTATGGTAGGCGGCACTTATGCGTTGATTGATAAAACCCTCACTGAAAAAATAAAAACATGGGTCCAAAACGGCGGCACCCTCCTTACCATTAAGACCGGCAGTGAGTGGGCCATCAAAAATGGGTTTACCAAAGAGAAATTGTTACCGGTGGACAGTAGCAAGCTGACTCCGATTCGCCAACTTTTTGACAATGCAGAATACATTGAAGGAGCCAAAGCAATGGGTGGCTCCATCTTTAAAGTAGATGTAGATTCCACGCATCCCATCGGTTTTGGATTCACCAACCGAACCGTATCCTTGTACCGCAATGGGTTAACATTTTTACTACCCAGTCTTAACCCTTACAGCACCGTTGCACAATATGGCAGCGATCCGCTTGTTGGGGGATACATTCATCCCACAACTTTGAAGAAAGTAAAAAACTCTGCGGCCATCCTGGTAGGAGCAGAAGGAAGTGGCCGGGTGATCTTGTTTAGTGACAATCCAAATTTTAGGGGCACCTGGTATGGTACCAACAGATTATTTTTAAACGCATTATTTTATGGCTCATTGATGAATGTGCCTGCAGTGATGGGGGAGGAGTGAGCTGGTTTGTATGAATGATGTTTACCTATTGCAGGGGAATGTTATTGAATTAAAATTCGTTGACTTTATTTATTCAAAACACCGGGTTCCGTCAGTGGCTGGGTATAAAAAAGTGGCGAAAAGTTTGTGAGCGATCGTGATCCAGGCTTGCGAGAAAAAATATTGATCACACAAACAGGATGTTGTTGGGGCTAGTAAACCCGCTCACCTTTGTCAAGCCATTTTCCCCAAAACTTGGTGTAAGTGTGTACCCGGTTGGTGCTGTTGCCTGCCGGGTCGTACACGGGCAAGCCCTGGTTTACCCACTCCAGGATACCGCCATAAAGGTTGAGCACTTTGGTAAAACCTGCATGCAGTAATTTCTTACTGATAGTTTCGCTGCGCTTTCCAACGGTACAGTATACGATAATGGGTTGTTTTTTGTCTATTCCCCGCAGGTTATTGATGTCAAACGCATCGTAGCCAACATAGCGGGCATTCTTTAAATGGCTTACCTGGTATTCTGCCGGCTCGCGGGCATCCAGGAACAGCGTATGACCCGCCTGTAGCTTTGCTTCTTGCACGTTAACGGCTGCAGTACTTTTACTCAGGAGCAAGCGTAGCATCATGTTGTAACTGTTGCTGCGTACCTGCGCACTCAGCGGGGCAGTGGGTAACTGTGTCATAAAAAAAATGAATAAAGGAGTTATGATATTTTTAATAAACATAAAGCATGCTGTGCTGTGCAAAGATATATGCTTAAGCAATAACGAAACCTAACATCAACTTACCTGCGTTTTCGCATACGGAACTTTTAGAACGGCGACGTTGTTGCATTGCTGACCCCAATCAATAATCGGTAAGTACTGCAATCTCTAATAGAAACTGCCCCAACAGCCGGCCTGCCATAAACAGTTATTATGGGCGAGTGCTTGACCAAAACGTATCGTTCTGGATCCGGTTTCACAAAATTGCCTGTAGCATGCGTTACCTCTTTTTATTGAGTGCAGCAAAGGAGCACAGCTTGGCAGCACCAGACTTTAATGTGGACAGAAACATCCGGGCGCAATTTTGAGCAGTAAATTCCCCGTTTTAAGTAATCTTTTAACTAGTATTTATTTATGGGTCTGTTTTGAGGCGTGTTTCCAGCTAATTTCTTTTTGGCAGAATTTTTATACTGTATGCTATAGTTGAAATAAACAGAAAAATTTTATTAACCTTCAAAACATTACAACATGGGTAACATTCTTTGGACAGTCGCAGTAATCTTAATTATTCTTTGGGCTATTTCCTTCTTAGGTGGTTTTTTCACCGGCGGTATTATACACCTTTTATTAGTGATAGCCGTTATCGCAATCATTTACAACCTGGTTACAGGGCGTAAATCATTGTAATCATACACCATATTTTTCCGAACTATCTAAACTTTGCTGGTCTTCGTTTGTACAAACGAAGACCTTTTTTATTGGACAATGTCTGGTTAAATTTGCAGGTCTTTATCTTTTTAGATCCCCTCGAAATAAACATTGATAATTTACCGTAAAAACAAATTAACTAGCTTAGCGCAAATCCAGCCTCTGGTGCATTGTCAGCCCGCAGAGGAATAAGTGTACACATGTTTCCCATAGCTTTTCATCCCATTTACAAACATCCTTTGCCCGAAGGGCATCGTTTTCCGATGTTGAAATACGACTTACTGCCGCAACAATTGCTGCATGAAGGCACTGCCATGCAAAGCGATTTCTTTGCACCGGAGATGTGTGATATCAAACATGTGTTGGCCGTGCACACGAGCGCTTACGTAAACGATTTATTACAACTCACACTGGAGCCAAGGGCAGCTCGTAAAATTGGGTTTCCGCTTTCGCCAGAGTTGATAGAGCGGGAACTGCGCATTACGCAAGGAACTATCACCGGCTGCCTGGATGCGTTTGAAACCGGTGTGGCTTTCAACATTGCCGGTGGCACTCATCATGCATTTACGAACAGGGGCGAAGCATTTTGTATGCTGAATGACCAGGCTATTGCTGCTCAGTATTTGCTTGATCAACAACTGGCATCTAAAATATTAATCGTAGATCTGGATGTGCACCAGGGTAATGGCACTGCCGAAATATTTGCCAACAACAAGCAGGTTTTTACTTTCTCTATGCATGGCCAGGGAAATTATCCATTTAAAAAAGAAGTATCGGACTTAGACATTGCGTTGCCGGATTTTACAACCGACGAACAATTTTTAGCCATTTTAAATGACACACTGCCAGAACTGATCAATGAACAAAAGCCTGATTTTATTTTCTTTTTAGCCGGTGTAGATATTTTAGCAACCGACAAACTCGGCAAGCTCTCCTGCACAATTGATGGTTGTAAAAAAAGAGATGAGTGTGTTTTTGAATTATGCAACAAGCAAGGCATTCCCGTGCAGGTGAGTATGGGAGGTGGCTATTCGCCAGATATTAAAACCATCATTGAAGCACACGCCAACACGTTTAGAGTGGCAGCAGGCATTTTTTAATGGAGCAATAAAAATTTCTTTCTTGATTGTGCATTCCCTGGGGCCACCCCCAAATGAAAGCCAGTACCAGCTTTGTTCTTCCATTATAAATAAACTCAGCCCTTTAAATAATCAATATCCGCTATGCGTGAATTTTCCGGAAAGGCTCGAAACTTATCAGAACATCTGGTCCATCTTATAACCCGTAGTTACCAATAACCTGTTTCTAATGGCCTTAGGCGCAAAACAAACCGCCGTTAACGAGATGTTTTGAATTGGCAAAGCAATAAACATTTAGTTTTCCTACTGAATTCTTTAAATAGCTACAAATTTAACTGGCGCTTTGAAAATTTTTGTAACTGCAAGGCTCCGTGTAACGATGAGCATTGTAAACCAGCAATTACTTTTTATGAAAAAGAAACTAATTTTTTTATCACTTGCATTGACCTTATCTAACTATTTTTTACGAGCACAAAATATTGGTATTGGTACCCCGAATCCTGCAGGCAGACTGCATGTAGAGCAAGGTAATGTGTTGTTTAACGGCCCCGCAATACTGCCTGTTGTACCCAGTCCCTTACCTGTGTCTGGTTTAGGAACAAGGCTAATGTGGTATCCTGATAAGGCAGCATTCAGAGCTGGCTATGTCGGCAGTAATAGATGGGATAAAGATAGCATCGGCCAGTATTCTATAGCTGCTGGTTATGATAGTAAAGCCAAGGGCTCCTATACGGTGGCAATGGGGTTGAATACTGCTGCTACAGGAGCTGTTGCTGTAGCAATTGGTTATGGTGTAGTTGCCGAAGGCACGGCTGCTACTTCATTTGGGTATTATTGTAACGCTGTTGGTGATAATTCAATTTCTATGGGTTCCAGAAGTGAATCTAATGGTGATTATTCTATCGCTTTAGGAAGACAAAATATATCTGGTGGAAACCATGCGGTTGCAATTGGATATTTTAATTCTGCAAGCAACACATCCGCTACTGCCATCGGGTATGATAATATTGCAAATGGTGTATACTCCACTGCTTTGGGAAGAGGGAACGTTGCAAGTGGTATCAATGCAATGGCGCTTGGAACAGGCTGCAGAACGAGTGGTGCATTTTCTACCTCTTTTGGAAGAGATTGTACTGCAAGTGCTGATAATTCAACAGCTTTTGGGCAACAAGCCACCGCAAGTGGAATAAACTCGTTCTCTATTGGCAGCTACATAAGTACAAGTGGCTATACCGGTGCATTTGCGTTGGGCGATGCTTCTACTACTACGGTTATGAATTCTTTTGTAGCCAATGGTTTCAGGGCCAGGTTTGCCGGCGGTTATCGTTTGTTTACCAACAGTGCTGTTACCATCGGCGCCTTTTTAAATGCCAATGCCAATTCCTGGGCGGCATTGAGTGATGTGCGCATGAAAGAAAATTTCCTGCCGGTAAATGGAGAGAACTTTTTGCAAAAAATTGCAGCTATGCCACAGTACACCTGGAATTATATTGGGCAGGATGCTGCAACCTTAAGACACTATGGCCCCATGGCGCAGGATTTTTTTAAGGCTTTTGGCAGGGACGACCTGGGCGAAATTGGTTGTGATACCTTGATCAATCAACAGGACTTTTTGGGAGTGAGCTTTATTGCCATACAAGCGCTGGAAAAAAGAAGCGCTGAACAGGCAAAAGAAAACGAGCTGCTTAAAAACAAGCTGCTGTTGCTGGAAGAAGCAAATAAAGAACTTGCCGGCAAGTTAATACTACTGAACGAAAATATGGATGCTACTCTTAAGTTAGTAAAAGAGCTGGTAGCCAATAAATAGATTGCTTCATCCAGCCAAAACAGTTCGCTACTATCCGATAATAAATTGATCTGGCCTTATTCCAGAATCGTATTACCAGGGAAATCCTGCGTTAGACCAGGGGCACTTGCTGATGAACTAAAACTGATCAAAACGAACTATTACCGCTCCCAATGGATCCGTTTTCTTGCTAATGTTTCATCTGCAAATTTCAAAGTTCGTTTTTGACTACTGAAAAATACAGCTCTACAGCAACTTTCGAATGGGGTTTTGCCAATTGGTGCAATTCTTGAATCTACATTTAATGACATTGATTTCTTAAAAATCTGTACTAAATTATTTTAAACAATGATTGTCACTTCTCATCAAAAAGGTTGGAAAATTATCAACCAGCGCTCTCACGGCCTGCTGGCGGCCATGTTGGCCTACCAGTACGATATTGATTTGCCAAATGATATTATAGTGCCCACACTCATAGCAATTGCCGAACATGATGACGGGGTAGAAGAAACTGCTCAAAGCAATAACCTTACGGATGCGGGTGCGCCAAGGCACTTTCAGCTAGCTGCGCCGGGATCAAAGTCAAATTTAAAACAACAGCAAAGTGTAATGGAAATATCCGGTTCCAAGAGCCAGCTCAATGCCTTGCTCACCTCCCTGCATATGAAGTTTCTTTACCAGGATAACGAGGATGTGAAGGACAAAAAATTAAAGTCTTTTTTACTTGAACAGGAGAAGCTGAGAAAAAATATTCTGAAGGATCTAAACATGGAGAAAGCATTTGCGGAACGCCTATACCATTTCGTAGAATGGTGCGATGCATTTTCCCTTCTCATCTGCATGGATAAAATTCAGCCCGAAGGCAGAAAGATGGAAGTGTCCATGAGCCCGGATGGAGAAATGAGCCAGACATTCTACAAAGGGCCAAATGAAATTACCGTTGAGCCCTGGGTATTTAAGACCAATTCTTTTAAGGTATTTTACGAGTACAAAATTCTGGAGCAGCTACATTTTAGCTCCATAGCAGAATTCAATAAAGCATGCGAAGCCGCTCCGGTTCAGCGGGAAGAGTTTGTATTTTCTAAATAGTACCGTGTACTTCTCACACGAACTCTGCCAGCAATGCACTATGATGGCTATCTTTGCAATGGTACTTTTGTTGGTAAACTCTGCGAAGCACTGTTATCGCTCAGCCGCTTGCTGAACAATCAACTCAAAAACCAACTATAACTGCTACCCATGTACGATCTTATTGGAGACATACACGGCCATTGTGCCACACTCATAAAATTGCTTCAACAACTTGGCTATGCGCTGCACGGAGATGTATGGAAACACCCAGCCAGGAAAGTGATCTTTGTAGGCGACTATATAGACCGTGGACCGCAAATAAAAGAAACGCTTGAGTTGGTAAAAGGCATGACAGATGCCGGCCACGCCATTGCACTGATGGGTAACCATGAATATAACGCCGTGGCCTATGCTACTCCAGATGGCAGGGGAGGTTACCTGCGCTCCCACAACGCTACGCACAACAAACAGCATGCTGCTACGTTGCTTCAGTTTGCAAATCATCCCGAGGCCTGGCAGACCTACCTGCGGTGGTTTCAAACGTTGCCGCTCTACCTCGATCAGGGAAACCTGCGAGCGGTCCATGCCTGTTGGGATGAGGGTCACATTCTGTGGTTAAAAGAAAACAATTACAGCGTTCTAACAGATGAACTTCTGCACAAAGCGCATGAACGGCACAGCAGGGCAAAAAAAGTTATAGAAGAAACTTTGAAAGGCAAAGAGCTGAATATACCAGCGGAGTTTGTATGGTATGACAAAGATGGCCATGCCCGCACGGCCAATCGCATAAAATGGTGGGTGCAAAACAGTGGA
>JANPJW010000344.1:0-3669 GCA_031425715.1 Chitinophagaceae bacterium
CTGCAATTATTTTTTCTAGTTCAGGAGATGATTGAAGCGGGCGTCTGAACTCAAGCGCCTGCACAGCTGTGAGCAATTCGATTGCCAATACTTTTTCTACATTATCTATCACCCGTTTGCATTTGGTGGCTGCATTGGCGCCCATGCTCACATGATCTTCCTGGTTGTTACTGCTGGAAATAGAGTCTACACTGGCGGGTGTGCACAGTTGCTTGTTTTCGCTTACGATGCCGGCGGCGGTGTATTGCGGTATCATGAAACCGCTGTTAAGACCTGCGTCTTTTACCAGGAACAGCGGCAGTTCGCTTTGCCCGCTGATGAGTTGGTAGGTTCTGCGTTCGCTGATGCTGGCCAGTTCACTCATAGCAATGGCTAAAAAATCCAGTACCAACGCCAACGGTTGGCCGTGAAAATTTCCACCGCTTACAATCAGGTCTTCGTCGGGGAAAATATTGGGATTGTCTGTTACAGAATTGATTTCTTTTTCAAAAACCGACAACGCATAATCGATTGTATCCTGCGTGGCGCCATGCACCTGGGGTATGCACCTAAAGCTGTAAGGATCCTGCACCTGTTGTTTTGCTTTCTTGCTGATGCTGCTACCTGTTAAAAGCTCCCGCATTTTTTTTGCAACGCCCACCTGGCCCTTGTGTGAGCGCACTGCATGGATGTGTTCGTTCAACGGGTCGGCAAGGCAGCCAAAAGCATCAAAGCTGATGGCTGCAATGATGTTTGCCCAGTTCATCAATTTTTCGGCTCTCATCAAATTGTGCATACCATAAGCACTCATAAACTGTGTGCCATTGATGAGGGCCAATCCTTCTTTACTTTTAAGTTGTATGGGTTGCCAATCCATTTCATCTAATATAACCTCGCTCGGATATTTTACACCTTTGTGCCGCACTTCGCCCAGGCCAATGAGGGGCAGACTTAAATGACTGAGTGGTGCCAAATCACCGGAGGCTCCTAATGAACCCTGGGTAAAAATGAGGGGCAGTACATCGTTATTGTACATATCCATAAGCCGCTTCACCGTATCTATCTGCACGCCGCTGTGACCGTAACTCAAAGATTTTATTTTGAAAGCAATCATCAGCTTTACAATATCTGCCGGCACTTCCTCACCAAGGCCACAGGCATGAGATTGCAACAAGTTACTTTGCAACTGTTCCAATTGGTCATCGCTGATGCGCACATTTTGCAAGTAGCCAAAGCCCGTGTTGATGCCATAAAATAAGTCATCGGAACTGCTCATCTTATCATCCAGGTATTGCCGGCAGCGCAGGATCTTTTCGTGGGCATCAAAAGTGATGGAAACCCTTTGATGGTATGCCAACAAGTTTTTTACCTGTTGAAAACTGGTATGCTTACGGTCGAGCGGGAGATAATTATAACTCATGGATTAACTTAGCTGTTGATCGAAAAAAATTAACTTGCTCAAAAGTAACAAAAAGAATCTCATAAGGCACTTCACGCAAAGGCGCTAAGAGAAGATACAAAAGCCGCTAAAGTTTTTTCTTTGCGCTCCCTTTGCCTCTTTGCGTGAAATAAACCTCACGCAAAGGCGGTAAGATGAATACAAAAGCCGCAAACGTTTTTTCTTTGCGTTTCTTTGCCCCTTTGCGTGAAGTCCTTTTGCGTTCCCTTTACGTGAAATAAAAAAAGTTTATGAAAAGAATATTATTTGTAATTGCAATGCTGGGTTGTTTTACTGCCAGCGCTCAATCGGTAAGATTATTACCAAGCAACACAAAAGCGAGCCTGCGAGGCCTTAGCGTGGTAGATGATAAAACAGTGTGGGTGAGCGGCAGCAATGGAACCGTGGGCCGCAGCCTGGATAGTGGTCATACCTGGAAGTGGATGACGGTAAAAGGTTTTGAAAATACAGATTTCAGGGATATTGAAGCCTTTGATAAAACCACGGCGGTAATCATGGGCATTTCAGAACCAGCTTACATGCTGCGCACCATAGATGGCGGCGACAGTTGGCAGGTAGTTTTCGAAAACAAAACAAAGGGAATGTTCCTGGATGCCATGGAGTTTTGGAATGAGCAGGCGGGAATAGTTGTTGGCGACCCTATTAACGGCCGCTTTTTTATTGCCCGCACTTTTGATGGCGGGCAAACCTGGCAGGGCATTCCGCAAAACCTAAGCCCGGTGGCGGATAGCGGCGAGGCTTGTTTTGCCAGCAGCGGCACAAACATCAGAAAACTCACCAAAAAAGAAGCGGTGTTTATTACTGGTGGGCTGGTAAGCAATGTTCACCTTAGAGATGCGCAACTGAAACTTCCCCTGCTGCAGGGACAAGAAAGCACCGGTGCCAATTCTATTGCGGTAAAAAATAAAAAAACCTGGATAGTTGTAGGTGGAGATTTTAATACAAAAGATTCCACAACAAAAAATGCGGTGATTACTTTTGATGCCGGCAAAACATGGCTCTCACCTGCAACAGCTCCTACCGGTTACAGAAGTTGTGTAGAATATCTAAAGAAGAAACAATGGATTACCTGCGGCTTAAATGGGGTAGATATTACTAACGATGATGGAAATACTTTTACCAATATCACCAAGGAAGGTTTTCATGTGGTACGCAAAGCAAAAAAAGGAAAGGCAGTTTATTTTGCAGGCAGCGGTGGAAGAATTGGGAAGCTTCTTTAATCCTTCAGGCCAGTTATAACCTTAATGTTTACATATTCTTTGAGCACGGCATTGTACACTTCCTGCTCGGTATAAGAAACTGTAATGGTTTTATTGAGCAGATCTCTGCTGGTGAGGGAGTTTGAACCTTCGAAATACTGCATCCACCAAAATTTCTCCACCTTGCCTTTGCTGTCTTTCATGAGCAGACAAGTAAAGTTTTCGGATAAGATTTTTGTAAGCGTTCCGGTGAAGAAGTTTTCTTCTGGTTTGTTGCTGGCGGCCTTCATCAAATCTTTATCACCAGCAATGAGTTTGAGAAAGGCAGGGCAAATAAATGCAAGCTTCTGACCGATGCCTTGACTTGTCTCATTTACATGCTTCATATCATCCAGTTCAAAGCCGTCTATAACTTTTTTGAGATCAGCCTCATGCCGGGAGAATATCGGCAACATTAGCAAACCCAACTCTGTTTGCAAATCGGTAGAACTTTTCAGAGAAGCCTCCTGTGCTTTCAATTCATCGCACACTTCTATAGCCATCAATTTGTAAACACTGTCTTTGCTTGCTTGTGACCAAACTGCTTGAGCAATAAGAAGCGATAAGAATAATAAAATAAATCTGTTCATAAGGGATAGTTAAATGGCTTTAGTTTGAAAGATAGTGAAAACTCAAAAAGCTACAATTAAAGAATGATTATTTATGATGATCCATTTTAAAATGACCACCCAAGATTTATTTTTTAAACATCACATATACCGCTGCCAGCAGCAAACCAAAGCTTACCAGGTATCGCCAGTGAAAGGGCTCTTTCAAATACAGTACGGCAAATACAGCAAAAACAACCAGCGTTATTACTTCCTGCGTCATTTTTAACTCAAAACCGCTCATGCCATTTTCAAAACCAATACGGTTAGCAGGCACCATGAGTATGTATTCAAATAAAGCAATGCCCCAGCTAATGATAATAGCCTTCCACAAAGGAATAGCCGAATTTTTTAAATGACCATACCATGCGAACGTCATGAATAC
>JANPJW010000345.1:0-6633 GCA_031425715.1 Chitinophagaceae bacterium
AAATAACCAGCCAATTTGCTCCGGTGGGTACCAGGCGTGTGCGTTTTTATATTTTAAAAACAGAGTACAACAATCTTGTTGCTGCCGATCCAGCATCTTTCCCCAATGGCATCAACAGTCTTAACATCACAAAATATACAGTCCCGCAGGAAGACAGTTTATTTAACCAAATACCAGGTGGCAATGCTGTCATAATTCCCAATAGTGATATAACAATTGTAGATATGGGCACTATGTATTCCCTGGATATTGATGTAACCGGCTTTAGTGGTTTTTATATCGGGGGCAACCAGGCCAATGTGAGTCTATGCCCAGGTTCTACTATTGCTGTTCCATCTAATGTAAATGGCGCAACTTATCAGTGGCAGGTAAACACCGGCAGTGGGTTCACCAATATCAGCAATGGTGCTGTTTATGCCGGGGCAACTACAAAAACACTTACGTTGACAAATACACCTTCCTCCTTTTATGGTTACCAATACAGGGCACTTGTAAATGGCAGTACTTTTAGCCAGGTGTACACAACAAAATTTACGGCTACCTGGCAGGGTACGGCAAGCAACGTTTGGGAAAACACGGCCAACTGGAACTGTGGCATTTTACCAGATGCTAATACAGATGTGCTCATCAATGCAGGTAAACCAAACTACCCGCAGGTAGGTGCTAATACTTCTGTAAGAACGGTAAGGGTGGCAAGTGGTACAACGGTAACTGTAAAAACTGGTTTTAATTTAACCATTACAAAATAAGATCACCGGCAAAGATTTTTTATGAAATGGATCAAAAGTTACAGGGTGATCATGTTGCTTTTATTATCGCTTGGGGCAAATGCACAGCCGCAACTGATACATGAATGGAGCAACGCATTGAGTACTTACCCGGCTTATACAAGAGGCAACACAACATTGAACCTTAGTGTAACAGATGCCAGCAACAATTTTTACCTGGCAGGAAATTTCTCAAATACGGCAGACTTCGATCCTTCAGTTGTTGAACTCAATATGACGGCACAAAGCAGCGGAACAGGAGAAAATATTTTCCTGGCTAAATATAGTTCTGCCGGTGCGGTAATTTTTGCAAAACGCATTGGTGCTGGTGCCGGTATTATGGAACTGACAGGTCTCGCTATTGACAGTGATAACAATATTTATATGGTAGGCACCCTTTCCGGCCGGGGAGATTTTAATCCCGGCGAAGCTCCTGAGGATACCCTTTGGCTTAATGGTTCAGTTACTTCTTCATTTGTAGCAAAATACAACAGCAACGGTACATTGCTGTTTGCTTTTCTGCTGGAAGCAAAAATATTCCAATCATCCATCTTTCTTTTTGGGATAAAAGTAGGCAGCAATAATTTACTCTACCTGGCTGGTACTTATGCTGGCGAGATTGATATAAACCCTGCTGCTGCATCCACTATTATCTCTACATCTTTAACTAACCCACAAGGAGTTTTTATAACCTATAATAAAAATACCGGGAGCCTGAATAACGCTGCTACATTTAGCCATACAGGTTCACTGATGGGAGTTTCCGATATGGCTTTAGATGCTCAAAACAATTGTTTTATTGTAGGAAGTTTTGGGGGCAATATTACTTTCACAGGTTCTGGCGGGCCAGTAGTACTCAGCAGTAGTGGTAATACCGATATTTTTATGGCCAGCTGGAATGAAACCGGTACGCTTCTGCAGGCAAAGCGGGCAGGTGGTACCGGTGCCGACCGTGGTCGTGCTATTTTAAAAGGTGCAGATGGAAGCCTCTATATATCTGCATCCTTTAGCGGCACCGCTGATGTAAACCTGGACGCTGCTGTTACTACCAATCTTGTTTCTACCGGGGCGGATGGTTTCTTATCTAAATATGCGGCCAATGGAAGCCTTGTATATGCCTTTGAATTATCGCCTGCCAATAAACTGGCGCTGGTTACAAATGATACGCTGATTGTTTCTGGTCTGTTCAGGGGCACAAGAGATTTCGACCCTGCCGCCGCCGCAGCCAATTTATCTTCTGCCCTTACAACCGAAAGCGATATTTATACAGCCTCTTACACATCCACCGGATTGTACAACTGGGCTTTTCGTATTACTAGTACAGGCCCTAAATCAATTAGGGGCCTCCTGCCCATGCAGGCAAATAGGTTTATCGTTTCCGGGGATTACCAAAGCAGCCTCAATACAAACCCGGCGGGCACTACAACCTTTCCTTCGCAGGATAATAAATCAAACGGCTTTTTCAGCATTTACCAAAATTCCAATGCCAGCCATGTATTTACTGGTATAACGGGTGTAAACAGAACAGCAATTGACATGACCAGGTCTGTGGCAACAGGTGCTAATGGGGATGTGTATGCAACCGGTTACTTTGCCAAAACAATAGATGCCGACCCAACAGCTGCAGTGCAA
This sequence comes from Chitinophagaceae bacterium, assembly GCA_031425715.1. Classification (GTDB taxonomy): domain Bacteria; phylum Bacteroidota; class Bacteroidia; order Chitinophagales; family Chitinophagaceae; genus Ferruginibacter. The sequence goes on from JANPJW010000345.1 coordinate 2,400, forward strand.
ACATTGGCAAGTGCAGGCGGCACTGATATATTTGTATCAAAGTACAACAGGTCGGGCCAACTCATGTTTGCATTCCGGTTTGGCAGCACCCTCTCAGACCAGGGAAAGTGCATTGCGGTTGATAATAGCAACAATGTATTTGTTGCGGGGACATTTAGTGGTACGGTTAATTTTGATCCTTCGGTTTCACCAGACCCGGCGGCTTCGTTTACAGCCGTGGCTGGCCAGGATATTTTTGTTAGTAAATACAGTCTCGCAGGGCAGTGGATTTTTACAAAGCAAATTGGAGGCAACAGTACAGAATTTGTAAATAAATTAGTGATAGATAAAGATGGTAATTTATTAGTGGCGGGTGCTTTTGCAGGCACCACTGATTTTGATCCGGACCCTGCAACAACAAACAGCAAGACGGCCCTGGGAAACTATGATGCTTTTATAGCAAAGTACAGTCCTTCCGGCAGTCTCTTATTTGCCCATCAAATTGGGGGTACAGGATATGATGAAGCATTTGGTGCAGGTACAAATAACTTGGGTGAAATTTATTTGTGCGGCACTTTTTCTGCAACCGTTGATTTTAACCCTTCTGTTTCGGTCACACAAAACATAACGGTAACGGGTGGCAGCAGTAGAGATGCTTTTTTTGCAAAGCTTGATGCCGCAGGAAATTTGCTGTTTGCACATGGTATAGGTTCAACCAGCGCCGACCAGGCCAATGAAATTATTGCTGACAGGGCAGGCAATATAGTAGTGGCAGGTTACTTTTTTAATACGATTGATTTGAACCCCGACCCTATTGTTACCAACAACTTTGTATCTGCCGGCAGCAACGATTTATTTATTGCGTGGTATACAAATGCCGGCGTTTATATCCGTGGCATTAAAACCGGCGGCAACGGATTGGATGAACCGAGGGCAATAAGCTATGATGATGGAAATAATATTATAGTGGCGGGCCGTTTCAGCGGCACAGCAGATTTTAATCCGGATGTTGCGGTTACCAATAGTCTTACAGGTGCAAACACGGATGCATTTGTGGCTGCCTACAGCAGCACCGGGCAGTACATATTTGCCAGCAAATTTGGGGCTTTTGACCAGGATGATGCTCTTGGATTAGCAGTGGATACCATTACAAAAGCCATTTACATTGCAGGACACTTTGATGTGTCAGTAAACTTTAGCACACCCGGCCGGCCAGACGCATTTTTGCAAACAGATAATAATGCCAACGCATTTATAGCAAGGTATTCTACGGTGCCGCTTGCATCATCGTTTATATGGACAGGTAATATAAACACAGCCTGGGAAAATGCGGGTAACTGGAGCGACAATGCAGTACCTAATTCCAATTCGGCAGTTAGTATTCCTTCTGGCCGGCCCAGGTACCCTCTTGTAAATAGTAATACCACGGTAAAAAGTATTAATTGTGCAACGGGTGCATCCGTGACCGTGGCACCAGGTGTAATAGTTACCATTATTCAATAAATGCAACAGCGTGAAAAATTGCTGAGTCACTCAAGAATCTAATTTTAATAGAAGGAACAAGTAAAAGCTTTCGAACTATTAAACGGGGGTTGAATAGTTCGAAAAATGGAGGATAAAAAAATGGGCTGCAAAAAAATGCAGCCCATTAAATATTTTAAAACTAGGAATTATCCTAATGCAACCCTTTTAAAGTCTGTTACTTTAAGATCTGCATCTATACTTTTCAGATAATCTGCTACTGACTTGTTGCCATCTTTTACGAAAGCCTGGGCCATCAGCGTATTGTCTTTAAAGAATTTATTCATTTTACCAGCGGCAATTTTCTCAGCCATTTCAGCTGGTTTGCCTTCTGCTTTGATCATTTCGATAGCGATGTTCTTTTCTCTCTCGATGGTTTCTGCAGAGATAGAAGTTTCATCAACTGCCAAAGGATTCATAGCGGCAATTTGCATGGCTACATCTTTACCAGCTTCCTCTGCTTCTTTTGTTAAGGCTACCAATACACCCATGCGGTTTGCACCATGTATGTAACTAGCAACATAAGGTGCTTCAATTCTTTCGAATTTAGACACTTCGATTTTTTCACCGATCGATGCTAATTTGTCGTTGATCATATCTGATACTTTCGCACCATTGATCTCTACTGCATTTAATTCTTCTGCAGATTTTACATTGTTGCTGATAGCGGCATCTGCAATGCTTTGCGCAAATGCAACGAACTCTGCATTTTTACTCACAAAGTCAGTTTCGCAACTGATGCAAAGAACGATACCTGCTTTATGATCGGCAGTTGTTTTTGCAATGATCACGCCTTCTTTGGCTTCACGATCGCTGCGTTTTGCTGCTACCTTTTGGCCTTGCTTGCGCAACCAATCGATGGCTGCTTCAAAATCGCCGTTGCTTTCTGTAAGTGCTTTACGACAATCCATCATACCAGCGCCGGTGGCCTGGCGTAATTTATTTATATCTGCTGCTGTTATACTCATAATACAATCCCCCTGTCCCCCTGAAGGGGAGACTTAGATTTAAAGATTATTAATTTATTTAAAGAGCTTTTATCATCACTTCAGAAAAAGATGATAATTGGTATTCAGTACAAGTGAGTGACACAACAATGTTTATTAGCATTACAAGTGTTTGCAACAAAAAAGAAACATCGTAAAATAAAACACTACCCGGTTCCCCTTTAGAGGCGGAGGGGCCTCTTCTACTTATCTTGCACCACCTGGTCCTGTACTACCGGCTGGCCTGCGGCCACCACCTGCACCTGGTCCTGGAACACGACGCTTAGTAGGAGCTGCTCCTCTTGCACGCTTGTTCCTATCGTCGCCACCATCTGCTTTTTGCTCAAAACGTGCTGCTTTCGCTTCTGCACTTTCGTCGCTATCGCTGTTGTCGTCTTCGTCTTTGTCTGCCATGCGTTCTGCCAAACCTTCTGCAATGGCAGCGGTAATGTAGTTTACGATGATAGAGATAGATTTGGTAGCATCGTCGTTTGCAGGAATTGCAAAGTCAACTTTGTTAGGATCGCAATTGGTATCTACCATTCCAAAAGTGTTTACGTTTAAACGCTTGGCTTCTGCAAGGGCAATATGCTCATGACCTATATCTACCATGAATAAAGCAGCTGGTACACGACTGATCTGTGCGATACCACTCAATACTTTTTCCATCTTTTCTTTTTCACGGGTAAGCGTCAACCTTTCTTTTTTGTTCAGGCTTTCGGCGCTACCATCTGCCAGCATCTTTTCGATGCTCTGCATTTTCTTCACACTTTTACGAACAGTGTTGAAGTTGGTAAGCATACCACCTAACCAACGTTCTGTAACGTAAGGCATGTTTACACGTTTTGCGCTTTCCTGCACAATTTCTTTTGCTTGCTTTTTAGTAGCTACAAACATGATCTTTTTACCACTGCGTGCAATGGCTTTCATAGCGGCTGCAGCTTCCTGCAAACCTTCTACGGTTTTATTAAGATCGATGATGTGAATACCTTTCTTTTCAGCAAAAATGTAAGGCAACATTTTAGGGTTCCATTTTTTCTTTAAGTGACCAAAATGAACGCCTGCTTCTAAGAGTTGCTGTTGTAAGGAAGTGTTATTTTCCATTGTCTATTATTAAAGTAGTTTTTTAAAAAATTGTTGATGCTGGATACTTGATACTTGATTCTTGATCCTTGATAAGAGACTGCACACTTGACCCTGCAACCAGTATCTTGCATCCGGTATCCAGTACCCAGTATCTCTCCCATTAACGTTTGCTGAACTGGAAGCTCTTTCTGGCTTTTTTGCGACCTGGCTTTTTACGCTCCACAGCACGTGGGTCACGCTTTAATAAACCTGCAGCTTTGAGAGCAGGGCGGTAATCTGCACTTACTTCAAGCAATGCACGGGCAATACCCAATTTAGCAGCTTCTGCCTGGCCTTTAACACCACCACCGGTAGCGTTGATAACCACACTAAACTTGTCAGAAGATTCTACTGTTTTAAGAGGCGCTTCTACCTGGTTTTGCAGGTATACCAGCGGAAAATATACTTTATAGTCTTTGCCGTTTACTGTAATGGCACCGTCTCCTTTGCTAAGGAAAACACGTGTTACAGCTTCTTTTCTGCGGCCAACTGCGTTTTTTTGTTTTTCCATTGTTGTTATTTGAGCTGTTTGCAAAAGCAATAAAGCATGCTGCAGCAGTTTGATTATTTAGTTTTATGGCTATTTACCAGTTTAGTAAATGTGAGTTCTTTAGGTTGCTGTG
>JANPJW010000346.1:0-2645 GCA_031425715.1 Chitinophagaceae bacterium
TGCACCCTTTGCCTCCGTTGCCCCTCTGCGTGAAATCAAAAAATTGCAATTAATAATTAGTAATTAATAATCTATACCTCATAAATCCGGCATCATAAAATCATACATCCTAAGTCCTTCACCAATCACTCTTCCCTTCCCCGCAGCAGCAGACTTCTCAATCCCCCTTCAGAGCCTGTCCCGCTCATGCGGGAGGGGGCAGGGGGCAAATAACCATTCCTTTTTCGCTCCACAGCCGCTTCTTGTTTCAAGACTTCTCCCCATGGCTTGATTAAATTTTATTCTTCGTTGGTAAACCTATAATTTCACGGCACCAACTAAACCGCTCATGAAAACAAAAGTTATCCTTGTTGCTACATTGGTACTATTTACCGTACTGCAGGCAACCGCACAGCAAAAAGACATAGTGAAATATTACGACGAGTACTGGAGCCCTGTACCGAAAGACAGTGCAAAATTTTATGCCGTCTTCACCCCTAAAGACAAAGGCTACAGTTGCACTTCCTGGTATCTGCAGTCAAAAAAACTTCGTGGCATTTCCTTTCAGTCAGATACAACCTTTACAACACCGAAGGGATTGGTAAGAACGTACTATGAAGCTGGCCAGTTGGAAGACTCATCGTATTACGATCCACAGTCCACCTTGCTTTCTACCTTCTATTATTACCCTTCCGGCAAGCTTTATGCAACGTACGCCTACGATGCAAAAACCAAAACAAGCAAGACAAATGGCTATGACGAGGCCGGCAAGGCAATCAAAGATTTTATCTACTCAAGGGAAGCTGAGTTTAAATCCGGGCGACCAGCCTGGCTAAAATACCTTAGCTCCCATATGAAGGCCAATACTCCTGTGAAGAATGGGGCTCCAAAAGGAACCTATACCACCATAATTCGGTTTATTGTAGCAGAAGACGGATCTATCACTGATGCGGTAGCAGAAACAAAGTTTGGTTACGGCATGGAACTGGAAGGAGTAAGGGTCATCCAAAACTCTCCCAAATGGTTGCCGGCGGTTTTACTCAACAAACCTTTAAAAGCATACCGGCGCCAGCCATTGACTTTTGTGGTGCAGGAGAAGTAGTTAACTCTTGTCTCAAGGCTGCGTCTTAGGTTACATCCCGTCTTCGCCGGCACCGAACCTAATAAGGCTCGGCAGCAAATACTGCTGAGAGAAGGATCTTTAAAGTTGTATTGCTTTATGCTTAGTTGTGTTTTATGTTATCGCTGAATATTTAGCAGGGAAGTCGTGGAGACGTCTGTGTCTAAATGGATTGATGCTGTTCGAAGTAATTACCAGTATAACAGTTTTGATGAAATGAATTCGCAAATGATAATTTCAATATCAGTTTCTATAAATACAATCGTATATTTCTTTTTGTAACTAATGCATTTGTAGCCCGATACCGCTCTTTTTGGTTCTCGGCACAATGGGTAAGACTTGATATTGTTGGCGAGTGTTATAAAATAATCGTAGGCTGCATCTGTAAATTTATTGGCGGTGGCAATCATGCCTTTTGATTCAATAAACCATGCAATGGCGGCAATACTTTCTGCAGCAGATTGTTTTATGCTTACTTTACGGCTGCCCATTTTGTAATCAATTTTTTGCTGTGGGCACGGGCTTCCTCAATGGTAAAGGTTTTTTCGGCTTTCGTTTTTAAGGCAGCTTTTTTCTGCAATGCCTGGTAATCTTTTTCAGGAATTAAGACGTATTTCTTCTTATCGATAACAATAGCTGTCATAAAAATTATTTTATTCATCAAATTTACATAAGTATTGGGTTGTTTCAAAAAGGTACAAATACCTTCTGTATTTTCCGTGTCCCAGCGGGTTTTTCGCCGGACGTCCTTTTACAATAGTTTAAACTGTTTGGCGAAACCCCAATGTCAAATACTCCTCAACATTCAACCTCGCAAAATCAGGCGCCACATTATTTTACACGCAGTTTCTCCAGGCTTCCGACCTGCCTGCCGGAAGGCAGGGTTTCGCAGTTGCCCTGGAAGCTTTGCGAAATTCTTTGTGCAAAAACCCCGCTGGACCACGGAAAATGCTGGTGAGTGTGAGATCCTAAAAGTCGAACCACTGCTATAAGCAGTGAAATTTTTTTTCCAGTGCGGCCAATCTACCAATCACTGAGACCTTGCTATCCCGGCACCACATCAGGGAACCGCTGTATTTCAGCACACCTGTCCCGCTTATTGCGGGTGTAGTATCCCGATAACGATCGGGACTTAATCAGGGCTCTCCCGGTCCCGAAAGCTTTCGGGAGCCGTAATGATTAAAGGTTTATCCCGATTTAATCGGGAGCGCCCTTTTTTTGTATTTTTTTGGGCGAGCAAAAAAATACAAAGGCCCGCCGCAGGCGTTATGCCTGATAAGTCATTAGAGTTCATACCCAGCATCTGACCGTTCCTTTTTCGCTCCAAGGCCGCCGGGACGTGTATTTGCTTCCCGCATTGGCGGGACTGTATTCGCTTTTGCTCTCCCGCCTTCGCCGGCACCAAAGCGAATAAGGCTCCTCCACAAATACTGGTGCAATTGTTAGAGAGGCAGCTCAATGATTTGAAATGTGTTTATGATTGATCACCCTAAGGCACCTCCACTGTAAATCTGACATCTTCCGATAGCTATCGGGCTCATACATC
>JANPJW010000347.1:0-7594 GCA_031425715.1 Chitinophagaceae bacterium
GATCAGCCAACTGCCGGGCTTCCTTCATCTCTTCGAGGTTCAGCAAACGAGGCCGTGTGCCTTCAGCACTTTGGGTAATTAACTTTAAAAGCAATACTTCAAACGTTGCAGCATCACCGCCTCTTAACAAACGCAGTGCCCTGGCTCCATCAGATGAAAAGCCACCGGTATGCATTGGTACTATTGTAACAAGGAAAATTAAAAAGGAAAAAACCGACAACACATAAAAGGAAGATTTTAAAACCTGCAAAGACACAGCTACAGTGGCAACTTCAAAAGTAAAGCGCTGCGCTGCCAGCAAACAAACCACCGCCAACAGCAAACTTGCCAGCGGACCGCCGAGCGCAAAAGCACAAAAACGCCTGGTTAAATTTTGGGTATCGGTCGGGAGGCAGATTACTAATCCGCCCGCAGTATTTACATTTTTATTCCAACTGAATTTCCATTTCCCCTGCTCTTTGCTCCACATAAATGGACCCACTACATACATCCTGAAATCAAAATTTACCATCACACCTGCAATGGCATGCCCCATCTCGTGAAAAGCAATTACGATTAAAAAAAATGGGACTATAAGAAGGAGTAGAATTAGTAGAGTGCTCTTAGAAATACCGGGAGCATTGGCAAGGCCGTATCTGGCAACCAAATATCCCAGTGCTGCACAAAAAAGCATCATGGCTAAAAAGCTTAGAAGCCTTCTAAATTTTACGGGTTGCTTGTTCACTCATACAAGATAAACAAATAATCTTTTTCGCAAAGATGATACTACTTCACCCTTTTAAAAAGTCTTTTGGTTCCAAGAAATTTCATGCCCATGTAACCATGCACTTCCAGTGTACCATCCGCCTTAATTCTTGCAAAGGCGCTGTATGTTTTTCCGGATGCAGGATCGTGTATTTTACCACCTTCCCATGCATCGTTATTTTCGTTGTACTTCATCTCTTGAAGAATGATGTATCCTGCAGGCTTTTTAGTCTCATCGTTGGACCAATCAATCTTTCCTTTGTAACTGTCGGCAGATTTGAATACCTCGATTACCAAAGTTTCTTTGGGCGTTTTCATCCATTTTCCAACAATGGCATCAGCTTTATCCTGGCTAAAAGCACCCAGGCTGCAAAATAATAAGAAAAGCAAAAATGTCTTTTTCATAGCGCATTTTTTATAGAAAAGAAGACCCGGTATTAAACTGGCTTAAGCGAAATACCGGGGTTTAAATTATGCTCAACCACAAGCATTTTTTAAGCCAGCTTCACGCTATATGGGGACTTAAATATTTTTATAACATTTCAAACAAACAAAGTGACACAAATGGCTCACCAACTTAAAATATAACTGCCATTCGCTTTTCCTCGCTCTGCAAAACCAGGGAGATCGTCTGCCCTTTGGGAAAAACATTCCCGAAATCGTCGAGGTAAATTTACAAATGCTATTTTTTAAACAACCTCCCCAGCATACCAGCAGCATTACCAAAGCCGCGGCCGCCACCGAGCAGGCCACCCAGTAAACCTCCCCTTCCTCCGCCGAGCACACCACCCAGCAAGCCACCTAGCATCCCACCGCCGGCTCCACTTCTCCGTCCGCCTCTAAACATACGTGCCAGCATCATGGGGCCGATGATGCCCAGCGCCCCCCGGAATAAACTGTTCGTATTGATACCCGCATTCTTCAGCTTGTCCCCAAAACCCAGGCCGCCAAAAAAAGAGGCTGCATCTGGTTTTCCTGTGTCCCCGGTAGCATCGGTGTGTGCATATTGTTCGCCTTGTTGCACAGCCTTATCTGTAAACTCATTTAAAACACCCAATTGTTCCTCAGTCACCTCAAGGTAGCTGGCAATTTGCTTTACTTTTTGCTGCTCGGCCTCTGAGTAATCATTATCTGCATTTGCAAATGCTATTACGTCACTCACCAAGGAAAAGCGGAGCTCGCTTTTCTTTAAGATTTGTAAAAATTTATGCAAGTCCTCATCTGCCACCTCCGTGGTGGCTGCATGCATAATAAGAGCCGCCTGATCTTCAGAAATGCCAGAGGAATCCATCAATGCCTTCAAATAATCCAGTTCTTCGGCAGTTGCGTGTCTGTCAGCCGTTGCAAGAGAAGCCAGGCTACCCAGGTAGGCACCTTTCTCTATGTTACTATAACCTTCCAGGATAGTGGTGGTTTCGTTGTTCATGATAGATGTTTAAAAGTTTGGAGAATACCTTGAAATTTTCATGCCACATTAAAGGTATAAAAATACCCTGGGCATGATATGGCTAGAGTGCATTTCCAATTAAGGAGCATCGCTTAGCAAATTATTAAGTCAAACCTTTTTCTGCACGATTCATGTAATACACAAGCAGGCGCTGGTGAAAATAAAAGTGCCTTTATGGTTCTTCGAATGGAAGATGGAATGAAATTTAATTGTATTATTCCAGCTTGGTTTTTAAAAAGCTGCCCTTATCTTGCTATCGGTGTTGGCTAAGAAAAGGTCTAAGGGGATTAACTAAAATTTAAAAAAGTATATGGCTTCAGGATTTTTTGCGCTGTTAGATGATATATCGGCTTTGGTAAAAGTGAGCGCTGCAAGTTTGGATGATGTGCCGGCACAGGTGGCCAAAACAACCGGTAAAGTTTCTGGTATTGTTATAGACGATACCGCCGTTACTCCAAAGTACGTAGTGGGTCTCGATCCATCCCGGGAACTCTCCATTATTTATAGAATTGCAAAAAAGTCACTGTTTAATAAGCTACTCATTTTAAGCCCTGCCGCTTTGTTGCTGGGTTACTTTGCACCTTGGGCCATAACGCCGGTACTTATGTTGGGTGGCGCATATTTATGTTTTGAAGGGTACGAAAAAGTACATCAAATGTTTAGTAAGCATCCGGAGGTAGTGGCCGAAAGCGACGCTGTAAAAGTGATCACCCCAGAGGAACTGGAAAAAGAGCGGGTAACGGGAGCGGTACGTACCGACATTATTTTATCGGCAGAAATAATGGCCATTGCTTATAGCCAGGTCACCGATCAGCCCTTACTCAACCAAATTGTGGTGATGTTGGCCGTTGCGATTTTTATAACGGTAGCAGTCTATGGCTTTGTGGGTCTTATTGTAAAAGCAGACGATATTGGCGTACACCTGGCAAAAGATAAATTCAATCCTGTTGTTCAAAAATTTGGCCGGGGCCTTGTGAAAGGAATGCCACATTTTCTTAAGATACTTAGTTATGTAGGTACAGCGGCCATGCTATGGGTAGGTGCCGAAATTATTGCGCATGGCATTCCGTTCACCAGTCATTTGCTGCACAACATAGATGAAGCCCTGGCACACATTCCTGCAGTCGCCTGGCTTGCTAAGGCGCTCTCCTGCGCCGTCGGCGGACTCTTGGTTGGGTTTGTGGTGGAGAAATTAGTGTTGCTGATGAAAAGGATTTTCGGAAAGAAAAATAGTATCCCTGCTGCGCATAAAGCTTAGGCAGGCAGCTCGATACACAGGATTTTAGTGACACATCTTTAGCAAGTCTTCTAAGTATATTATAAATCAAGAGCCCCGATTTTTCGGGGCTCTTGCGTATGACTAAAATTTGAGATTTTGATATTATGGGTTGTGCAGCAACAAAGATGCTCCTAAAGTTTGTCCGGCAGGAATTGAAGGTCTTGAAGATGCGAAACCACGTGCTACAATGCTGTAGTTCTTTGTTTCCCGTAACGTTAAAGCTGCTATTGACAATACAGGTGTAGTGCTAGACAGAACGGAAACACTATACGTACCGGCAGGTATTTTAGTAAAAGCAGATAGCGCCGCTTCGTTAGGCGTTGCACTGGAACCAATATAAGGTACGTTGCTTAAAGTAATGGTACCGCTAGCGGCAAGTCCAAACTGGTTTAACGTTCTTGTTAAAACAACATTTACCGGTCCTGCATTAGGTGAGAAATGCAAAAAACGGATGTTGGATGTAGCAGTATCAGCTGGGCGCATATCATTGCTAAGTACCAATAATTTAGCAGTGCCGCCAGTTGTGAGGGTGTCGTAGGCAAAAAATGAAGTATTGCTGGTTGGGGCTACAGTCACCGTACGGGAAGCGTAGTTGCTAGTGCCAGTTGCAGTTCTTAAGCCTACTGTTACCTGACCTGGATTTACCCCGATATAGTTACCTAATAAACTTCCGCCAACGGCTAATGCAACATTACTGCCCCCTAAGGCAAGTTGCGAATTCTCTACAAAAACCTGGGAGGTTGTTCCCGCTAATAAAGCAAAATTATGAACGGCAACATATGCAAGGGGTTTAGGGTCGATAGTTGGTTTTGCCAGCTCCTTTTCACAAGAAGTGGAAAGTGCCGATGCTGCTATAAAAAGCGAGTACAACCTTACACTTTTGAAAATATTTTTTTTCATATTGTATGAAATTTAGTTTTTAGTAATTGGGGTTTTGAACAACAATGGGATTCTGACTTACTTCCCCAACAGGCAAAGGCCAGATAAAACGGAAATCAGAATAGGGTATAGCAGGTTGGCCAGTTGTGACCGCCAAACCAATACCGTAGATTCCCATTCCGCTGGTTCCATTGCTCACTTTTGCAGGAATACCTTCAGGACGCAAACCGGTAATTGGATCCTGCGCTGTTCTGTGAATATCAGCCCATCGCTTACCCTCTGCCAAAAATTCGATTCTGCGTTCCAATAGTATAGCACCTACCTCTTGTAAATCGTCCGCAAAACTAGCCACGGTATATTGGGTAGTTGCGGGTGCTGCACTGGCACGGTTGCGTACCATATTTAATAGATCAACCGCCCTTTGCGATACGGTACCTACTGACAAACGGGCTTCGGCCTCTGCTTGCATGAGCAGCACTTCTGCCCAGCGAATAATGGGATTGTTATCTCCCCTACCCACATAGTCGGTATATTTCCTGGTCAAAATTGCCTGGCCGGAAGCCAGGGATGATCCATTGTTTGTGGATCCTTGGAGGTACAACGATGAGCGCCTTAAATCGGAGGCTAACCATTCTGCTCTATTCCAAATAATTGGAGATATACTTACCAGTCCACGACCGGCAAGATCGTTGGTGCCATACATGGCAGCCAAAGCACCGTTTACACTTCCGTTATCAAGAGGATCATTTTTTACAGTAAAGATATTTTCTGAAGTAATGCTATTACCGCTACCAAAAGAACCGGCAGGGTTGGCTTGTAAGGCATAGCTCCCAATAACACTGGTTGTGGTAGCGGGAGTAAGTGGAGTAAGCGTGGCCGGAATTAATTTGTTTCCTTCAAATTGTACGCTATCCCATTTGCCCATATGCATATAGGCACGCATCTTAATGGCAATGGCAGCCCCACGGGTAGCCCGAAGTGGCCCAAGGGTTTGGGTGAGGGGTAAATTGGTTTCAGCAAAATTGAGGTCGTTGATGATACGTTGATAATCGTAGGCAACAGTTGGTCTTGGCTCAGTTTTCAATGCATCTAACGAAGCAGGTCCGGTGATGGGATTTTCCCTGTAAGGAATACCCAATAGAGATCCTGCACCATCCAGGTATGGTCGTGCATAATGTGTAAGCATTTCTAAATGGCCTAAAGCTCTAAGAAACCGACACTCAGCTTCAAAGACTGAAGCAGTTGCAGCAGGAAGAATATTCTCGGTGCCTGCTTTCCTAAAACCCTCAACAGCAATATTTGCCTTGTTGATCATGTTATAGGTATTGTCCCAAAATGCTGTATTGTTTGCCGTAGTTGGGTTGTAAGTACCTTGATATGTAATTTGATAAAATGCCGCCAGGTTCACCATGTCTTCACCACGATTGTCCCCCTGTTGAACGTTGGCAGCTCCAAAAGGATAACCACGACCACCAAGTGTAGGGCCACCTGTTTGTGCGGCATCATACACTCCAAAAAGTGCAAGTGTAGCACGCTCCGGCGTAGAGAAAATACTTTCGTCAGTAAACGCATTGTAAGGCGCTTCATCTAATACCTTTTCGCAACCAATACCAATAAGTGTAAAGGCCGAAACAAGTGTAGTAGTTAAAAATTTATTGAATCTCATTTTATTAATTTTTTGATGATTGATATTGTATTAAAACCCAACACTTACACCGGTAGATATTACCCGTAACTGGGGAGACACGGCGTTGTCCTGTCCATTCTGGGAGGCGTTTTCCGGATCCAATCCAGAGTATTTTGTCCACACGGCCAGGTTCTGCCCTTGTACAAAGAATCTCACAGACTTAATGTACCCGTTGCTTCGCTCACTCACTCTTTTTGGGTCGAAAGTATAACTCAATGAAACATTCTGTAAGCGAACAAAATCCCCCTTCTCTACAAAACGAGAGATTGCCAGGCCATTTTGATTGATTGCATTACCCTGCCCTTGTACAATACGAGGTACGTTGGTAGACTGACCTGGAGTGGTCCAACGATCTAAAATTTCTTTGCCGTTGTTATGGAAGTTTTGACTTAACAATGCTTCCTGGCGGGTAATGTTCATAATCTTGTTTCCACCAGAATAACGAATCAACATATCAAGACTGAATTGTTTGTATCTAAATGTATTGCTCCAGCCTCCAAAGTAGGTTGGCAAGCTCAACCCTAATTCTCTGCGATCTACCACGCCCAAAGCAGTTTGGGCGCCAAAAGTTGGATCATTCAGGCTATTGGCAAAATAAAATGCGCCATTGGCAATGTTATGTTGCACGAGTTTATTTGCGGCATTAAAATACATGGGATTTCCGTTGGCAGTGTTAACGCCTGCATATTCATAACCCCATAGTACGTTTAAGGAACTACCCACTTTTAACAGGTTATAGGTTCCGGGAATTTCGGTGATTGCCTTACCGCCCACTTCATACAAGGAGGTAATCTTATTTTTTAGGAAGGTGTGATTAAAGCTGGAGTTCCAGGTGAAGTTCTTGCTGCGGATGATGTCACCACCCAAGCTAATCTCCAAACCAGTGTTACGAGCTGTACCAATGTTTTGAGAAATAGCGTTGCCAGGGATACCAGCGGAGTTGGGCGTAGGAACGGCCAGAACCAACTCGTCCAAATCGTTTAGGAACCAGTCCACACCCAGATTGTAACGTGAGTCTTTTATCCCTATTTCAATACCAACATCGTATTTCTTATTTTGCTCCCATTTCAAGGCTCTGTTGCCCACTAAATTCGGAGCCAGGCCGGGTAAGTTCCCGTAGGCTGCAGAACTAAACGTACTTAGGAATGGAAAACCTCCCAATTGATTTCCAACAATGGCGTACGAGGTCTTGAGCTTCACTTCATTTAACCATGTGTTTAGGAATGTAGAATTTTGCCAAAATTTCTCTTGTGAAATTCTCCATCCTGCAGAGAAACCAGGGAATACACCGAAACGATTTTCCGGTGCCAATGAACTTTGTCCATCTCTACGTACCGAGGCTTGTAAGAAATATTTGTTGTTAAAATCATAGTTCAAACGTCCAAACAAAGATTGGAAACCTGATCTACCAAAACCACCCGAGCCAAACTGTAGTGCACCCGAACCGGTAATTAGATTTTGGCTAATAAAAAAGGGATCAGATAATTGCTGCAGTGTAGCTTGTACAAAACGACTTTGGTCTTTCTGTGCCTCCTGGCCGGCAGTAAGGAAAAAATTA
>JANPJW010000348.1:0-2594 GCA_031425715.1 Chitinophagaceae bacterium
TGTAATCTTTCAGAATTATTGATCAAAGTCAAATGATAAACTGATGGCAAAAGAACTGTTTTTATATTTAAGGTGTGTGCTGTGTTTCCGCCATTGTGTATGATGGTACCTGCATGCACTTGCTGCCCCTGGGCATTGGAAAGCCTTACTGTATAGTTTCCTTTATCGAGGTTAGACAAGTTTACCCTGATCGTGTTGCCGCTTTGATAGGCCAGGATCTCCGCCGCCTTACTGCTTAAATTTATTTTTAGAATTTCTGACACTTTCTTCCGGCCATCTTTATCTACCATTAAGATTTTATAATAGTTGTTGGCTTTGGCCGGGCTGATATCTGTGAAGCTGTATAAATTTTCAGTAGCAGTATTTCGTGCCGGGAGTGTTGAAATGGCTGTGTATAAAAGTCCGTCGCTGGATCTTAAAATATCAAAATGACTAACATTTTGCTCCAAAGATGTTTTCCAGCTAAGTTGCACCGCATTGCCGGCAGATTTTCTTAAAGCAAAGTTGCTGAACTGTAAAGGAAGTACACCTCCAAAGTATGTAACAAAGGTAGTTGCTGTATAATCTGTAAGGCCGGAGTTAGAGGCCGGGCCGGCCTCTCCAATATATTCATTGGATCTAAACGCACTGGTTGCAATGTAAGCTCCAAGGAAATTGAACGAGAAGCCAGAACTAATACCGAGTTGCGCCCTGGTTACTGTGAAATTAAAAACGGGGGCGGTGTTGCCGGTAGGAGTCAGACTACCACTCCCTACATAATTAAAGCTATTTGTTCCGCCGTTTACCAATTCGAAGATTGCTGCAAATCCTTGGTCGAATGCGATGGCATAATCTGGTAGAAATCCAGCAGGAAAGGTCAATACAGACTTCTCGGTAGGAATATTATAACCGGAAGTTGCTCTGCGCAGGCCGTCACCGTTGTCCAAAAAGCCGGCAGTACTGCTAAAGCCACCAGTCTTAGAATCAACGTAAAGTACAAGTGCATCATTAAAATTTCCTCCCGTTCCCTTTGTAAATTTAAAATAATAGGTACTTGCATCATTTGTGATTTCAAGAGAGCCCTGGCCGACAGCTCCGCCAAAGTCGGTTTTTCCGTTTCCATTAAAAGTTTCCTGGCAAAATGCACCGGCAGAGGCCAATGAAAATAATAGGCAGATGTAGATTTTTTTCATAATATTTTTTTTAGGTGTAAGTAGCTTCGAAGTTAGCGATATACAGTGGCTTTTAAATAGTTTTAAATCAAAAATTACTCCGCTGTAAAATTTGGTAGTATCACAATAAATAAAAATCCCCTGCCTTTGAAAGCAGGGGTACAGTTGGTTTTGGTAAACACGATTGAATGTCTATATAGAACATTCTGAGCAGTATAAAATTCAAAAAAACAGAAAATGGCTTGTCTAAAGCTTTGCAATACGATCCCTTCTGAGGATAGACAGCATGTGTATGACAATAGCTGCACTGGGATTAAAAAAAACTTACCGGGCACCAGGTAGCAGCTATTAGGTTGTTAAATAGTAAATTGCAGCAATTTTAAACCACATGTGGAGTATTTGTAAAAAAGAGTTGAACCAGTTTTTTAGTAATCTTACGGGATATATAGCCATCATTTTGTTCTTAGTCATCAGCGGGGTCTTCCTTTTTATGTTACGGGAGAGTAGCATTTTTGAATTTGGTTACGCAAGCCTCGACAAATTTTTTGAGTTGGCGCCCTGGGTGTTGATGTTCCTTGTACCTGCTATCGCCATGCGCTCTATCTCAGATGAGTTTCGTTCGGGCACTTTCGAAATTCTCAAAACCAAGCCTCTTACTCCCTGGCAAATCGTTGCCGGTAAATATTTTTCCATATTACTGGTGTTGCTGTTTGTAATTGTACCCACACTCATTTATATCGTAACCATCAAAACCCTGAGCGCATCGGGGAGCATCGATACAGGCGGAATTGCAGGCAGCTACCTCGGGCTTTTTTTACTGGCTGCAGTTTTTGCTGCTATCAGCTTATGTTGTAGCAGCTTTACGAGCAACGCAGTGGTGTCTTTCCTGGTAAGTGCATTTACTTGTCTCATCCTTTACTTTGGATTCAGCGCTATCAGCCAGTTGGCCATCCTTCAGGGCGGTGCAGATTACCTTATAGAGATGCTTGGTATTGATTTTCATTACAGAAGTATTAGCCGTGGTGTGCTGGATAGCAGAGACCTTATTTATTTTTTAAGCATCATCTTTTTATCGTTGCTTATTACCACTAAAAATCTTCAGAATAAATAGCCTGAAGCTTATACAATCGTGTAGGCGTAGTTAAATAATTACAATGAATACATTTATTGCTAAAATCGGGAAGAGCAGGCTTTGGGTGCCAATTGTGCTTATCCTTTTATTTTGTATCAACTGGGCAGCCTCCGTGTGGCACAACCGGATAGATTTTACCAATGAAAAAAGATTTACACTCAGCGCCTCCACTAAAAAGTTGTTGAAGAGTATAAAAGAACCTGTGCAGGTAGATGTGTTTCTTAAAGGCAACTACCCCAGCGGTTTTAAAAAATTAAGTACCAGCACAGAAGACCTGTTGCAGGAATTCAGAGAAATAGCAGGCAGTAATT
>JANPJW010000349.1:0-3278 GCA_031425715.1 Chitinophagaceae bacterium
ACGTTCTTAACAGCGATTGTGTTTGTAGTTGAAAGGTTTTTAACTATTTCTAAAGCAAATGGTACTGGCAACAATGCAGACTTTGTTCGTAAAGTGCAGTATCACCTTGCTAACAAAAACGTAGATGAAGCTTTGAAAGAGTGCGATAAGCAAAAAGGATCTGTTGGAAATGTAATGAAGGCAGGTTTGCATCGCTATAAAGAGATGATTGGTAACTCAGAGCTAAACACAGAACAAAAGGTGGTAGCTATACAAAAAGAGGTTGAAGAAGCCACTGCATTAGAATTACCAATGCTTGAAAAAAACCTGGTGTTCTTGTCAACCATCGCTTCGGTAGCAACACTTTTAGGTCTATTTGGAACTGTACTCGGTATGATACGTTCGTTTTCCGCCTTGGGAGAAGATAGTGGAGGAAGCGGTGCAGCAACAGCCTTGTCTCAGGGTATTTCTGAAGCCTTGTATAATACAGCACTAGGTATTGGTACATCTGCCGTGGCTATCGTTTTTTATAACATGTTCACTACCAAAATTGATGGAATCACTTACGGTATCGATGAATCTGGATTTACTTTAACGCAAAGTTTTGCTTCTTTATACAGGTAATCCTGTGTGGAAACTTAATCAATTTGCATCTTAAGTGAAATCATTAAATATTTAGAAATGCCAAAAGTTAAATTACCCCGCAAAAGTACCATCGTAGATATGACGGCTATGTGTGACGTGGCTTTTCTTCTGTTGTCATTTTTTATACTGGCAACTAAACAAAAGCCCCAGGAAGTACTTTCTGTAAATCCGCCTAATTCTATTTCCAGTAAGGCAGCTCCCGATAAGTCTATCTTAATAACAATGACGAAAGAGGGAAGAGCTTTTCTAACGCTAGGCGATGAAACTAAAAAGTCAGAAATTTTGGAGAATATAAATCTTACCAAAGGTTTAAATCTTTCTGCCGCAGAATTGGCCAAATGGAGAAAAGATGAGTTCATCGGACTGCCCTTAAACCAGATCAAAGGATCTCTTGCCTTAAGTGAGCCAATTGCTGCATCCAAGTTGCCCGGTATTCCCATAAAGGACAGTACCAATAATGAAATGGTAGACTGGCTGCGCAGCGTAACCAACGTATATGCCGGCGGCGACCAAACCAAATTGCAGGAGATGCTGTTGGTAAAAGGAGACAACCAGGCTCTGTACCCGGTTTTCAAAAATATCAAAGCAGCCTTTAAAAAGAACCAGATTTTCAAATTTAGAATTGTTACCAACGGGGAGGCCGTTCCTATAGGTTCTGAATTGTATAACAATCCACCCAAAAAATAGGGTTTCGAAAAACGTTTTTTGATAACATTATAAATTGAAGCGACATGGCAGAAATGGATACCTCGTCGGGTGGCGGTCATAAAAAAGGCCCCGGCGTAAAAAAAGGAAAAAAACTATCTACCCGTGTAGATTTGACCCCCATGGTGGATCTCGGCTTCCTCCTTGTCACATTTTTTGTGTTTACCACAACAATGAGCCAGAGCACGGCCATGAATATGAATGAGCCCAAAGATGACAATCCAGAGGAACAAATGAAAGTAAAAAACTCAGGAGCAATGACCATTCTATTGGGCAAAGCAGACCAGGTGTATTACTACTTTGGTCAATTAGATCCTAACACGCTATCAGAGCAATTTAAGAGTAGTAATTTTAAAGAAATCCGGGGTTTAATCACCGAAAAGAAAAAGGCTACGCCTATCGATGATCTGATGTTTATTATCAAATCCGATTCTACTTCCACTTTTAAAAATGCCATAGACATCCTTGATGAAATGTCCATATCTGCGGTGCCTCCCGGGCATTATGCCGAGGTAGATATGACGCCAGCCGAAGCGGAGTTAATAAGGCTTACGGAAGTGTCAAATGGGGTAAAATAATTTATGGATTTAATAAAAGTTTGAATCTCATTATAAAGAAATAAAAATGGAAGCAAATAAAATTTTAAACGCAGACTTGCTGGATATTGTTTTTGAAGGCAGGAATAAAACTTACGGAGCCTACGATCTGCGTAAGACCTATGCAAGCAGGTTAAAAAAAGCATTGGCTGCTACTTTTATTGCATTAGCAGTAATATTAATCGGCTCAGTGTTGGCCAACAAAGTGGGCAATTCTGGTAAAGAAGATATTGATGTGCTGGATACACAGATGGCTGAGATTAAAAAAGATGAGCCAGTAGTAATTCCACCACCGCCACCGCCACCCGTAAAGCCACCACCTCCTCCGGAAATTAACCAGGTTAAATTTACACCTCCTAAAGTTGTAAAAGATGAAGAGGTAAAACCTGAAGAAAAGATTGAGGAAATAAAGGATGATGCAGCCATTAGTACAAAGACCGTTGAGACTGACAATAAAGTTCAGATTG
This sequence comes from Chitinophagaceae bacterium, assembly GCA_031425715.1. GTDB lineage: Bacteria > Bacteroidota > Bacteroidia > Chitinophagales > Chitinophagaceae > Ferruginibacter. The sequence goes on from JANPJW010000349.1 coordinate 2,393, forward strand.
TGCAGGCTCCTGTAGAAGATAAGGGTACGGTGGTAGCCGAAGTTCCTGTAGAGGATGATGAAGGTAAAGTTTTTAATAAGGTAGAAATTGAAGCTGCTTACCCCGGAGGTACTGCTGCCTGGACAAAATACCTTAGGAACAACCTCGATGCCAACACACCTGTGGACAATGGTGCTGCTGAGGGTACCTATACCGTAATTGTTAGATTTATTGTGAGCAAGGATGGAAGTATTAGCGATGTAGTAGCCGAAACCAAACACGGTTTTGGAATGGAAGCAGAAGCTATGAAGATTATTAAAAAAGGTCCTAAATGGACGCCAGCGCAACAGAACGGCAGGATGGTAAATGCTTACCGTCGTCAACCGATTACTTTTGTTGTGCAGGAACAATAAAATATTAGTTGTTTAATTTGAAAGCCTCCCGGACACGGGAGGTTTTTTTATTTTATAAGGCCTGTGCGGGGCAGTTGTACGGCGCTTCTTGGAATCAAGCAAACTCCCTTGAAGCTGAAGCCATTGCCATGCCTATGGAAATATTTTTTCTGCAAATAGGTTAAGTACCTCTACCAGTATCAGCAGGATGATAACCCATTCCAGTGTTACACTATTCTTATTCTGCAACAGGTCTTTAAACAGTTCAAGGTTTTCTTTTACAATGCTCAACCCTTCCTGGATGATGCGAAAGCGGGGTTGCAGGTCAAATGTTTTTTTCAGGCCTATATCCAGTTTGTTGAGTCTTTCATCTTCCCAGGTTTCCTCCGGCGAATCAAATATATAAAGGTTGCCAGCTATTTTATTTTTGATATTCAGTGTGCGGCCAATGTATTTTTTGAGATTGATGCCATTGAGGTCTATTTTCCCTTTAATCTCTAATACCTGGGTGTGAT
>JANPJW010000350.1:0-2373 GCA_031425715.1 Chitinophagaceae bacterium
GTTTGTATTCCATTGACCACAGTAAAATAACCCGCTGTATTATCTGTACTAACATAGCTGTATTTTAACCCTGCTTCCATTTTCAGCCCTTTTTTAAAGGGATGCACATAGTCAACTTTTGCAGAGTAAATTTTTATATCCGAGGGTAAGGTGCCCATCAACTGATCAGAATTCTTTTTTGTCCAATCTGGCTGATAACTGCTGTTGGTAAAAAACTGGTCTCTGTTTGAAACGTAATTGATATAGTCCAGGTCAACAGTTATTTCTCTCCCGGTAGAATCCAGGCTATGTCTGAAATTCACATTCACTCCTGCATTTTTCCAGGAAGCGTCCTCGTCTCCCAGGGCTGTTACGATGGAGTCTACACTGCCATTGCTATTTTTTAAGAAACTTGTATTGAAGTTCCTATCTACACTGGGGTTGGTAGCTCCTGTAAGCACAAACCCAACCGTGGTATTTTTTGAGGCGTAATAATCCATTCCCATTTTAGCATTGTAACTATTGCGGTACTTTTTTTGAAAAGATGTTTGCTCAAAAACTGCTTTGGTAGAGCCGTCCTCATTTTTATATCTCCTTCTTATATCCAGCCCCTGGTAATCTTCCCGGTAATTGCCACTTAAGGTTGAAAAAACATTCACCTTATTTTTTCTGTAGTTTAGATTTACACTGTTATTGGTTTTTGAATAATCGCCCTGCCCGAAAGCAATACTCATAGAGCCATTAAAACCCTTTTGTTTATTTTTCTTTGTTTTAATATTGATTACTCCCGAATTGCCGGCAGCATCATATTTGGCCGAAGGGTTGGTCATTATCTCTATTTGGTCTATGGAAGACGATGCCATGCTTCTCAAATAATTGGCAAGGTCTGCCGGGGTCATATAACTGGGCTTACCGTCCAGCATTACCATTACGCCCTGCTTGCCTTTTAAACTGATGTTTCCATCTTTATCAACTGTTACACCCGGCGCTTTTTCCAGTACTTCCAATGCAGTTGTTCCTGTATTTGAAATGAGGGCCTCGGGGTTCAAAACTGTTTTATCAATCTTCCGCTCAATAAACTGCTTCTTAGCTGTAACAACCACTGCTTCCATGTTTTTACTGATCGGCGAAAGCTGTAGTACGCCTGTATTAAACAAGCTATCCGAACTGGAGACAACGATTGGTTTGCTGTAAGCCATCGTATGCCCTACAGAATTGGCCATTACCAGGTAACTACCATCTTTCACATTTTCGAAACTAAAGTTTCCTTCCTTGTCAGTAACGGATGTTTTTAAAAGTGATGAATCTGATGACCTTAGCAAAGAGATAGTGGCAGCATCAATAATTTTTTGATTGCCGCCATCTTTGATGATCCCTGAAATTTTTCCGCCGCTTTGAGCAAAACCAAATAAGGCGCAACTGGATAATACCAGTGTTGTAAAGAGTTTTTTCATGACTATACTTTTTTTTATACTCCTTCCGTGGCTGGCGGTTAGAGTGTGATTGATTGAATAATGCAGTTATATACTTTGTTAACTACTTCACAAAAGTGAGTACTTTGTTTTACATAGTACATGGTTTGATAAGGGAATGGCAAAATAAAAGGATAACCGGTTAGAAATAAGTCTAACGGTTATCCTTTGCAATAAGTTCCAGCAGGTTAATTATAAGCGGTGAGCGTTCTTTTTAGCCAACAAGATTGTAGCTAAACCAATAATAACCAATATGATAGCGATTATTTGTGCCTGAGAAGGGTGAAGCCCAAAGACTGTGTAAGTTTTATTTACCCGGATAGATTCTACTAAAAAGCGTTCTATTCCGTTCACCGTAAGGTAAATGCCAAATAGGACAAATGGTGTCTTTACACGCTTCCTGATACTCCACAAAAAGATAAAAAGAAGCGAACAAATAATGATTTCATATAATGGGGTGGGGAAAACGGGTTGTGGCAATACCCTGTTGTGCTCATCGGTAATGCCAGGCATCAATATTCCGTCTTTGTTTACATTTTGCGGGTAGCTATAGGCAAATAGCCAGTTAGGCAAAAATGCGGGTCCTTTAAAACTTTTGTGTGGTACAGCCTCCAGACCAGGATAAATGCGGTCTGTCACATAGATTGAGGTACCAGCAGTGTCAGGAACTTTCCCTTCCGTAAAATAGGAGGCGCTATTTTGTAATTGTCTCTCAAAATCACCTGGCAATGCGGGGGTTACTTTACCCGATTCATCACTTACATAAGCGCTGTTGTATACGCCCCAATCGCCATCGCCAGAAACCTGGCAGCCAATGCGACCAACGGCATAGGCAATCATGAGTGCCGGAGCTGCGGCATCTACCAGGTGCTTTATTTTGATGCCCTTTTTGTACGCATACCAACAGATGGCTGCAGCAGCT
>JANPJW010000351.1:0-13055 GCA_031425715.1 Chitinophagaceae bacterium
TTGAAGAGTATAAAAGAACCTGTGCAGGTAGATGTGTTTCTTAAAGGCAACTACCCCAGCGGTTTTAAAAAATTAAGTACCAGCACAGAAGACCTGTTGCAGGAATTCAGAGAAATAGCAGGCAGTAATTTTCAGGTTAGTTTTATTTCTCCCGAAGAAACCATGCCTGGGTCTAATGTTAGTTACAGTGATTCTTTACTCAGCATGGGGATGCCATTTATCAATCTCACTTCGCAGGTGGAGCAGGGGCAGCAGCAGCAAGTGTTGTTTCCGGTGGCATTTGTACATATTGCAGACAAAGTGGTGCCTGTCATTATTTTTGAGAAAAAAGGCTTTGCCAACCCCGACTTTAAGGATGGTAACAGAATTACCTCTGCTGAACTAAGCGGAGCCGAAGCTCTGTTGGAATACAGGTTTGCAGATGCTATCTCCAAGGGTATGCAGGCAGACCTGCCGGTTGTAGGATATTCTATAGGCAACGGGGAACCAGGGCCAGGCCTGTATGCTACATATGATTTAGTAGAAAATGTGCTGAGGCCAAACTATCAACTCTTTACTTTTAATTTAAATGCACAGGCATTTATTCCCAAAGAATTTAAACTATTCATCATTGTAAAACCGACACTGCCCTTTAGTGAGTCGGCCCGGCTTAAGCTGGACCAGTTTGTTATGAACGGTGGCAAAGTATTGCTGTTTATAGATCGGCTCAATGCAGAGATGGACAGCCTGCAAATAAAAAATGAAGTAATTGCCTACGACCGTGGCCTGGAGTTGAACGATCTGATGTTTAAATATGGTGTGCGCTTAAATGCAGACTTGGTAATGGACCTTCAATGCGATGTGCTTCCTTTTGATGTAAACGGAAAGGGACAGTTTGACTTGCTGCCCTGGAACTATTTTCCCGTGCTTGCTTCTAAATCCAACCATGCCATCAATAAAAATATTGGCTTCATCTCTGGCAGGTTTGTGAACTCGTTGGACACGGTGGAGGCCGAAGGGATTAAGAAAACGATCCTGTTAAGTTCATCGGCAAATGCAAGGCGCATTGCTACACCGGCGCTCATTAGCGGAAATGAAAATGTAGCCGCCGCCGAAGATGCTAAGTTTACCACACCTAATATTCCGGTTGCGGTTTTACTGGAAGGAAAGTTCACTTCTCTGTTTGCCAACCGGAGCACGCAGGCCATGAGGGATTCTATTGCTGCTTATGGCGGGCAATTTTTACCAAAAGGTCTTACCGAAAATAAAATAATAGTAGTAGCGGATGGAGATATAGCGCTAAATGCGGTGGTTAAAGGCAACGAGCCGATCCCTATGGGTATGAACCCATACACTTATGGTACCCAAAGGGAATTTCCTTTTGCCAACCGGGAATTTGTCCAGAGTTGCCTGGATTATCTTATCAATGAAAATGATTTGAGCGAAGCAAAAGGCAAAGACTACGTTGTGCGATTGTTAGACAACCGTAAAGTAACCGATCAAAAAACATTCTGGCAGTTTGTAAATATTTTAGTGCCGGTGGTAATTGTTCTTTTGTTTGCATTCATTTTTCAGTGGGTAAGAAAAAGAAAATATTCTAAATAAAACTATGGCGAAGACTCAATTAATATACCTCGTATTTGGAATTGTAATCTTACTTTCCCTTGTGTTTGACCTCGGGCTGATGAGTAAGAAAGATCAGAAGGTTACCATCAAACAGGCACTGAACCAAACTTTCTTTTGGGTAGGGCTGGCACTGGCCTTTTGTGTTTTTTTGTGGATAGAAGAAGGACAGAAACCCGCCCTGGAATACCTGAGCGCTTACCTGATGGAGTGGAGCCTCAGTATAGATAATATTTTTGTTTTCATCCTTATTTTTAGTGCCTTTAGCGTAAAGGAAAAAAATTATGGCAGGGTGTTGCTTATTGGTATTTTAATGGCAATCGTTTTTAGAATTATTTTCATCACCGTGGGTGTTGCCCTGGTAGAAAAGTTTCATTGGCTCTTGTATGCCTTTGGTGCATTCCTGGTATATACTGGTTATAAAATGTTTATTGCCGGCGACGAAGACGAACAGTTTGACCCGCAGCAGAGCAAAGTGTATAAGTTCATGAAAAGAATTTTGCCACTTACGCCTCACGATGGTAATGGAAAATTTGCTGTAATAGAGAACGGCAAAAAAAAGTACACCACCCTATTTGTAGTAGTAATAATGTTGGCAGCCATAGATTTGGTTTTTGCTTTAGATTCTATCCCAGCCGTAATGGGCATCGTAGACACCAAAACAGTAGGGTACGAAGACACAGCCAGGCTTGTAATTTACACCTCCAATATTTTTGCGGTACTTGGTCTACGCTCTCTTTTCTTTTTACTGCGTGGTGCTGTTAATAAATTTGATTACCTGCCGCAGGGTATTGCAGTTGTGCTGATTTTTATTGGTGTAAAAATGCTGGGGGAGCTTTGGATCAATGAGTGGGTAGATAAAACTACACAGGTTTTTATATCGCTGGGTTTTATCATTGTATGTTTGGGGGCATCCGTCATTTATTCCATATTTATAGATAAAACAGCGTCGAAGGAAGCAGCGAAAGCGCAGTCTGAAGATCAGGAAGCTCCCTAACTAAATTTTGCAATCAACGTGGGTTACAACATCAATGATATTATTGCAATCACGGGCTCCGAAGCATTTGTGGCTAACCCCGGAGCAGTGGTGGAACTTGCAATAGACAGTCGCAAAATAAATCTGCCGCAAGAGGCTTTGTTCTTTGCTTTAAAAGGGGATCGGCAAAATGGCCATGACTATATACAGGATGTTTATCAAAAAGGCGTTCGGTACTTTATTGTAAGCGAAGAGATAGACGAACGGCTTTACCCCGACGCTCACTTTGTAACGGTGAGTGATACCTTAAAGACCTTGCAATCGATCGCAAGCTTTCATCGGCATCAATTTACATTTCCTGTTATCGGCCTCACCGGCAGCAACGGCAAAACGATCGTTAAGGAATGGTTGTTCCATTTATTAAATGACGACTATAATATTGTACGAAGTCCCAAAAGTTACAACTCGCAGGTGGGGGTGCCACTGGCTGTGTGGCAAATGCAGCAGGAGCATCAGTTGGCTATATTTGAAGCAGGCATTTCGCAACCTGGAGAAATGAAAAAGTTGCAGGCTATCATCGATCCGGAGATAGCTGTGTTTACTTTTTTAGGAGACGCACATGCAGAAGGGTTTTCAAATAAACTTCAAAAAGCAAATGAAAAGCTCCAATTGTTTACAAGCAGTAAGTGTCTGTTTTTTTGTGCCGATGAAAAAGAGTTGAAGGAAGCCGTACATATTTTTAAAGCAGAAACAAATACCAGGTTAGTGCTTTATTCATGGGGGAAAGAAGCAAATAATTTTCTGCAGCTAAAAAGCAGTATAGTAGAGCAGGCAGGAACCAGTATAACTTGTTCAGTGGCAAACACCGAACATCAATTTTTTATACCGTTTACAGATGAAGCTTCGCTGCACAATGGCATTACCTGCATTGCTGTGTTATTTTATTTTCAAATCTCCGCTGCGCAAATTCGGGAAAAATTGCTGCGGCTGCGCCCTGTGGAGATGCGCCTGGAGCTAAAGCAGGGCATCAACAACTGTTCTATCATAAACGATGGTTACAGTGCCGATGTGAATTCGCTCGGCATAGCACTCAATTTTTTAGAGCAACAACAGCAGCACGCACGCCGCACCGTAATACTCAGCGATTTTTTTGAATCTGGCCAGCAACACGAAACGCTGTACCGCAATATTGCCTCTGTGCTCCGGCAAAAGCATTTGTTTCGCTTTGTAGGTATTGGTGCCAGCATTTGCAGTTATGCTCATTTGTTTGCGGGCACGGGTAACACACATTTCTATCAATCTACAAAGGATTTTTTGCAAGATATTCCTAACCTGCATTTCTTTGAAGAAACCGTCTTACTAAAAGGTGCCAGGGTTTTTCAGTTTGAAGCAATCAGTAAACGCCTGGAGCAGAAGATGCACCAGACTTTTTTGGAAATAGATCTGAATGCTTTGCGACACAACATCAACATATATAGCCAGCAGCTACATCCTGGTGTAAAACTGATGTGCATGGTAAAAGCATTTAGTTATGGCAGCGGTAGTTTTGAAATAGCCAGTTTACTGCAACATGCCGGCGTAGATTACCTTGGCGTGGCCTATGCCGACGAAGGCGTAGAACTGCGCAAAGCTGGTATAAAACTACCCGTGATGGTAATGAATACCGAAGAAGCAGGTTTTGACAGCATTGTACAATACAACCTGGAACCCGAGTTATATTCATTTAAAATATTGCAGTCTTTTAAAGAGTACCTGCTGCAGCAAAATATAGTTGACTATCCGGTACATATTAAGATAGATACCGGTATGAACAGGCTGGGTTTTGAACCGGAAGAAATCGAAACGTTGGCGGAGCTGCTCCACAGTTCCGCAACGTTTAAAATAGTATCCGTGTTTTCTCACCTTGCGGGCGGAGGAGAAGAGAAGCATGATGCATTCACACAAGAACAAGCCAGGTTATTGAACCAGGCCGCAGCAACGTTGAAGGAAAAACTGGGCTATTCATTTATGACCCATATAGCTAACAGCGGTGCCATCAAAAGGCATCCACATTTACAGATGAATATGGTTCGCCTGGGCATAGGTATGTTTGGAATGGATAATGATGCCGAAATACAGGCACGACTCAGAAATGTTACCACATTAAAAACAAGCATATCGCAGATCAAGCATGTAAAAAAGGGAGAAAGCGTGGGCTACAGCCGCAGTGCAGTGGCCGATGCGGACAAAGTGATTGCAACCGTAAGAATTGGCTATGCAGATGGGTATCCCCGGTTACTCAGCAATGGGGTGGGAGCCATGCTGGTAAATGGGCAAGAGGCAAAAGTGATGGGTAGAGTGTGCATGGACATGACGATGCTGGACGTTACGGGTTTGGGCGCATTTGAAGAAGACGAAGTAATTGTTTTTGGAGAGGGCCTGCCGGTGCATAAACTGGCTGGCTGGGCACAAACTATAGATTACGAGATACTCACCAATATCTCTGGTAGGGTTAGGCGGGTCTATTTTGAAGACTAACTATCCAGTGTGTTAAAGAGACCATGGCTAAGGAAACTTTCCTTTTCAAAGCGTCCTAACATTAACAATATCCGAAAGAGCGGTAAACGAATAAACTTATCTTTGTCAGCACTAATTATGAAATCTAGAAATTTAATCATCATCATTGCCCTCATAGTCATTGCAGACCAGGCTTTGAAAATTTACATTAAGACAAACTTTCAGTTAAACGATGCTCAACCTGTAATGGGCAATTGGTTCCAATTGTATTTTGTAGAGAATCCCGGTATGGCTTATGGCTTAAAATTCGGAGGCAATTGGGGCAAGGTTGCCCTCACTGTCTTTAGATTGATAGCCGTAGGTTTTGGAACATGGTACCTCGGTAGCATCATCAAAAAAGGGTATGGTAAAGGCTTTATAATTTGTGCAGGGCTGGTGTATGCCGGGGCTGTTGGTAATTTAATTGACTCTTGCTTTTATGGGATGATATTTGACAAAGGAATGTTGTTTGATGCGCAGCTAAAACAGTATGTTGACTACAACGGGCTGGCAGTTTTTTCAAACAAGGGTTATGCTTCTTTCTTGCATGGCAATGTGGTAGATATGCTTCACTTTCCGTTGATAGAGGGCAGTTTCCCGGGCTGGTTTCCGGTGTGGGGAGGCGAACGCTTTGTATTTTTCAGCCCTATTTTTAATATTGCCGATGCATCCATTACAACAGGTGTGTTGTCTATACTTGTATTCCAACGACGGTTCTTCGGATATCAAAAACAAGATGTGCACAATACAGTGGAAACAGATAGTCTCGTGAACGATACCAACCAGGTTTCATAATCCAATCATTCATCAGCCAGGGTATATAACTAACTTGAACACTATGAAATTTTTAAAATCTTACACGATCATTGCTTTGTCAATGTTCATTCTTCTATCTTGCCAAAAAGAGTATAGTTTAGAAGATGTTGGCGGCACCGCTACGGGCACTTTAAAATCTGACGCATTTGGTGACTGTTTACCAAGTTCGGTTAACGGGATATTTAAAGTAGACTCCACCCTTGGCACCGGCAACTATTTAGATGTACAGGTGAATTTAACAACGGCGGGTGCATACAGCTTGGTTTCCGACACAGTGAACGGCTTTTATTTTAAGGGAAATGGTTCTGCAGCCATCGGTTTGCAAACCGTGCGCCTGCGTGGTTTTGGAAAGCCGCTGGTGGCTGGTAACAACGAGTTTCGCATAGGCTTTGGTGGCAGCGAATGTTTTATTACCGTAAACGTTTTAAATAGCGCTGCCACTATCGCCGCATTTACCCTCGTGGGTGGCCCCGGGGTTTGCGCTGCAGCCAGCGCATCTGGCTCTTATACGCAGGGGGTTGCTTTAAATAGTAGCAACACTCTGACGGTAAGCGTAAATGTGGCAACTTTAGGAGCTTACACCCTGGGTGCTGTTTCCACCAATGGCATGTTCTTTACCTCCACAGGAACATTTACAACATTGGGCCCACAAAACGTTACCCTCAACGGAGGGGGTACACCCACCACTGCCGGTGCCACATCATTGGCTGTTGGTAATACTTCCACCTCCTGTGTGTTTGGGATTGTGGTGGCGCCTGCAGGAGGCAATGCCGCTGTGTATACATTGGGTGGCTCACCAGGTAATTGCACAGGCTTTGTATTGGCCGGTAATTACCAGTCTGGACAGGCAACAAGCGCCAGCAACACCGCCGTATTCAACGTAACGGTTACTACAGCGGGCAGTTATAGCATAACCACTGCGGCAGTGAACGGGGTTACATTTTCTGGCTCAGGAACTTTTGCCAATACAAACCCGCAAACAGTTACCCTCACGGCATCCGGTACTGCAACCGCAGCAGGAACCTTTGAGTACACGCCAACAGGTTTGAGTAGTGGCTGCAAATTTTCTGTGACCTACACCGCTCCGGCGGCTCCGGCGGTATTTACCTTGCAAGGTGCACCAGGAGCTTGTACAGGAGCCACCGTTGCAGGTACCTACGTGGCAGGTTCTCCGCTCACGGCCGCTAACACGGTTACCATCAATGCGAATGTAACCACCCCAGGTGCCTATACTATTTCTTCCAATACTGTTAATGGACTGACCTTTACTTCCAGTGGGGTTTTCCCTGCAACAGGTGCCCAAACGATTGTGTTAAGGGCCACAGGAAATACACCCGTGGCAGCAGGAACCAATAGTTTCAATATTGGCACGGCAAGCTGTACTTTTTCTGTAACGGTTGCCGCAGCAAGTGCAAGTATTTATCAATGCAAAATAAATGGTGTACTCACTACTTTTATTGACAATGCCGAGGGTTCTTATTTCCAGGCCGGCGATTTACTTATTACGGGTGATAACCTTGCCCTAAATTCAGATTTTCTTTTGAACATTGATAAGTCAAGTACGGGCGGCACAGTGAATGCTGCCATGTATGTTAATACGCTCGCCGGAAGCATTGCAGGCGGTTATATACTGGGAGCAAATTACACGGACGCTACCAATATGGTTTGGGCACCTAGAAGCATTATTTCAGGCTCCCCGGATGCGTTTACAATCGTTATTACCAGTATTACAGCCACCAGGGTAGTAGGAACTTTTAGCGGTACCATAAGAGATAATTTTGGAGGCGGTACAAACACAAAGGCCATTACAGAAGGGACCTTCAATCTTCCTATCAACTAAGTTCGAGATCGCACCTTATAAAACTAAAAGCCCGGATAATTCCGGGCTTTTAGTTTTAAAACGGTTTACAGAATGAATCATCGACGCACTGATGCAAGTATTATTGTTTGATAAGTTTGCGGTTTTGAATTTGATTTTTGTACGATACAGACATGTAATAAATGCCGGCACTTAATGCACCTAGTTCGTTAACTACTATTTTGCCAGAACCTTTGCTTACCTGTTGCCTGATCACTCTTATCCTTTGCCCTTTATCATTGTAAATAATGATATCGATATTGCCTGCTTCAGGTACCGTTATCGCTGCATTTATTTTATCGTCAAAAGGATTTTGAACATTGTTTAGCTTGAAAGTTAAAGCTGTGCTCAGTTCTATAATGCTGCTGTATTTAAATAGATTGTCTGCCTGGTACATTTTGAGCCGGTAAAATTGCCGCCCATTAATTTCCGCCGGATCGGAAAAATTGTAAAATGTTTCACTCAGGTTGCGGGCTTCTACCCGCCCCACGGAGGCAAAGTTTACGCCATCCGAACTTTTTTCAATGTCGTAATACGTGAGATCTTTTTCTCCCCTGGTGGTCCAGGTAAGGTAAGCCCTTCGCCCGGTAATGACTCCTCTAAAATTTTCAAAATTTCCATTAAGTATCGTACCGCATGTAATGGCTCTTACCATCGTTGTACTTTGATCTTTATAGGCGCAATTGTTAGCGAGGTTGGAGGCGGTGGTGGCTACCACCACCCGATAGTACGTGCCGCTATCTGCCGCAAAAGCCAAAAACGGCGGCAGGGCAGTCACATACTGATAAAGACCGTTCACCAACACAGGGCTTCCCATGCCTGAGGTGCCGGGCCCCGTCATATCGGCCCATATAGTACCTCCAACGTTGCTTTTTTGCCATTTAAAATGAACATAGCTGTTATAGATAAAGCGGATAGTGTCTTTCAGGTCTACCACAAATGCTCCCTCTTTGCAGCCCAAAACCTCCGGGTTATAATTCATGGTAAGAGTTGGGCCGCAATGAGATATTTTGATGTCGTCAATGGCCCAATCATTACCGCCGCCTCCCGGGGAATTATTACGGATAGCAAAATTGGCAGTCGTTTGCCCCGGCCTGGTTAGAAACGTGAAACCAAATTTTTTCCAGGGTTCCCCCCTGTCATATTTCATATCCCCGGTAGTGTAGTGGGCCAGGCCGTCAATCTCAAAATTTAAATTAGGTTTTACACCAGAAGAATCATTTCCTGGCCCCCGAATAAAACCGCCATTGCCACTACCTCTGCCCATGCTATCGCAACTGCAGCGGGGGCACACGTTTCTAAACCAGGCACTAAATTCATAGTAGGTGTTTGGGCAAAGATTGGTAAGCGTTTCCTGGTATGCTACGTTGGTGTTGTAGCTGGCGTTTATCAATACGAAATATCCGGAGGTATCTGTAGCAGCAGGAGGAGCATTGCCAAAAGCAGTATTTGTTGCACCTGTGTGGTCGCCGGCAATATCCCAAAATCCAAAAACACGGTGCAGCGATGGTGATTCAGGCATTGGTGCGGCAGGGTTGGTCCAGGAATCGGCACTGCTGTTTTTTACGATAGCATAGTTGTAATCCTGAGGCTGACCAGTACTGATATTTTGCTTGATATAGGTGGTTGCAAAGCCTAAGGGGACGGCCCTGTTTGGTGTTGTACCCCTGCCAAAAGTTCCCCCAAAATCTGAGGCCGAACTCACATCCGATCCATTTGGGCAATAACCATTGTTGGCAAATAGCTTTATCCTATACGTAGGAAACGCAACACTATACCATGCAATAGTTGGGCTCACCATTTTGTAGCGTACGCTGCCTCCAACTGTTATAGTATCGCCATAAGCTGCGCCGGGGTTGATCCTTACTTTATAGCAAGCCATCATGATGCAATGGGATCCGTAAAAGGATGGCCTGCTTGTGTCAGACCTTATCCTACCGCCCCGGGTTCCATTGGCTTTATTGCCAAGGTTGATGATGATATTGCCAGCCACGTTCCTGCCCTGGTCTGTATCCACAGCTTCAGTAAAGGGGCCTTGGTAGGTAATGCCCTCATTGGTTGCAACCCTCATAGAGCCTGGTATATAAGTTGTTTTGGCTGGCACCTGGTCAAATACCTGCACGCTGTCCAGGGCAGTAAAGCTTCCCTGTCTTATAACGGCAATTGTTACCCGAATTTCTACGGTGTCGCCGGGGTTGAAGGTGCCGCCGGTTTTTAATTTGCTCATGTTAGCAAAACTCTTTCCTAAGTCTACACGGTTGGCTCCCTGCGAAAAGGCGGTGTGTGCCGATAAGAGCAGCAGAAGCTGCATAAAAGGATAAACTACATGTAAATGTTTCTTCATAAATATTATTTTGTATGAAATACATGCTACATGAATTGGATTGGATCACTTTATTAAACGCAATTGTTGGTGGGATATTTCATAAAAATGCTAAAAAGAGAATATTGAATTTTTATGAACTCATACTTTTAATTAAAAGGCAGCGTTTTCTTCTAAGATACCTGCAAACATTACGTTGTAGCAGATTTTCTACTACCAACAATCCTGTATTATTACTACACCAAAACATGCTTTTTTATGAGTAAAGTACTGGTAGTTTTTACGTGGTTATGTGTCGTATCCGTAACGGGGTTATATGCACAAGGTGAAACTTTCGAAGCCAAACGGGTTGTGAATTCAAATACCCCGGCAGGAAGGCTAAGGCATCCCTTTGCCATGCTGATGGGTCCGGATGATTCGCTTTGGATCACCGAAAGACGGGGTTACGTCATAAAGATGAGTACACAAAATGGCGGGAAGCACCAACTGCTGGACATTAAAGCGCTTGTAAGATTTACCGTGAGTGGCAGCAGCATAAAACAAGACGGTATGTTAGGCATCGCCCTGCATCCGGAATTAAATATGGGCACAGGAAATGATTTTGTTTACCTGGCTTACTGCTATGACTCCGCCGGCCTGCGGCGGGTAAGAATTGTACAGTACAGCTACAACAGGGATGTGCCTTCTCTTACCATGCCGGTTGTGTTGATGACAGGCCTCCACGGAAGTGATGATCACAACGGAGGCAAACTGGCCATCGGAAATTTTGGTACTGCTGGTTTACCTGTTTATCAACTTTTATACACTGCCGGCGATAGGGGAGCCAACCAGTTTGGCAATGCCTGCGACTCTATAGAATCGCAATATATTCCGACCGCTGCACAAGTGGCTGCCGGGGATATCAGACGATACAGCGGAAAAATTTTACGTATGAACCTTGATGGTTCTATCCCTGCAAGTAATCCAATTATTAACGGTACACGGTCACATATTTATTCATTCGGTCACAGAAACCCTCAAGGCATCTGTTTGGAAAGAGATGATAATTATGATCTTGTACCTGCAGGTAAAATTTACTCCTCGGAGCAAGGGCCGGCTACCAACGACGAAATAAATGTTATTACTAGCGGAATGAATTATGGCTGGCCAAGGGTTGCTGGCAAACAAGACAACAATTGGTACAAATATTACAAATGGGCTGGCACAGGCGGCTGCAGCAGTTATGCGGGTGAATGCTCTGCTACCCAAACAGGATCGGGCCTGGCGGAAAGTACATTTAACAGCCCGATGTACCGCAATCCTATTTTTGACCTATACCCAGGTACACCAGCGGGCGGGAGTAATTGTAATTGGTTGCTGAACCCGACTATTGCACCCAGCAGCATTATCTATTACCCTTACTCCGCCAGGATTCCTGGCTGGCAAAATTGTTTACTTATAACGACTTTAAAATCGAGTGCAATGTATAGGCTCAGGTTAACGGCAGATGGAACCAGCTCGCTTTCTGCACCTGACTCTGTAATAGAATACTTCAAAGATATGAGTGCCCTCAACCGCTATCGGGATATAGCCCTCGGTGCAGATGGTACCACTATCTATTTATTAACGGACAGTGTGGGGGGAACTTCCGGCCCTTCGGCAGGCAATGATGGCGGGGTAACAAACCGTGGCGCTGTGATAGCCTATAAATACGCCGGCTCTGTGTTGGCCATCGGAAATGATCCTGTATTTGTAACCAATGCCAGGCTGCAGGTGAAAATTTATCCAAACCCTGTTACAGATGTGCTGATAATAGAAAGCAAGCGCAATGTAGCTAAGCCGATTTTTTATCAATTACTCGATGCAATTGGTAGGCCGGTGTTGCAGGGACGCAGTATCAAGGATAATATAGCCGTAAATGTTCAAAGACTCCCAAGGGGTGTTTACCATCTTAAAATATTCAATGGCCGGGACTTGCTGATCAATACTGAAAAAGTAATTATCAAATAAATAAAAAGAGGCATTTTAAAAATGCCTCTTTTTAAGATTATATATTCCCAACCATGTTGGCAGGTATCACCCATTCGTCAAATTCCTTTGCAGTAACGTAGCCCAGTTGCACCGCCATTTCTTTTAAGGTAGTGCCCTGGAGATGCGCCTTCTGCGCAATTTCGGCAGATTTGTAATATCCAATTTTGGTATTCAAAGCAGTTACCAGCATGAGAGAATTATCCAGGTGTTTTTTAATATTGGCTTTGATGGGCTCTATCCCAACAGCACACTTATCATTAAACGAAACGCACCCATCAGCAATGAGCCTTGCACTGTGTAAAAAATTAAAGATCATCACCGGTTTAAAAACATTGAGTTCAAAGTGACCATTGCTGCCGCCGATGCCGATGGTAACATCGTTACCCATTACTTGCGCAGCAATCATGGTGAGTGCTTCACATTGCGTGGGGTTTACTTTGCCCGGCATAATGGAAGAGCCTGGCTCATTGTCTGGTATAAAAAGTTCGCCTATGCCACTGCGTGGGCCAGAAGACAGCATGCGAATATCGTTGGCAATTTTCATAAGGCTCACAGCCACCATTTTTAATGCACCATGTGCTTCTACAATGGCATCATGAGCAGCCAATGCTTCAAATTTATTTTCAGCAGTTTTAAATGGGAGCTTGGTAAGTTTAGCAATATGCCTCGCCACATTTACATCGTACTTAGGCGGAGTATTGATACCGGTACCCACTGCTGTGCCACCCAAAGCCAGTTCGCTTAAATGGGCAAGGGTATTTTTTATGGCCCGCAACCCATGATCTAACTGTGATACGTAGCCGCTAAACTCCTGGCCTACTGTGAGTGGCGTGGCGTCCATAAAATGTGTACGACCAATCTTTACAACTTTTTTAAAAGCCTTGGCTTTTTTATCAAGCGTATTGCGAAGTTTGGTAATACCTGGTATGGTTGCT
>JANPJW010000352.1:0-5676 GCA_031425715.1 Chitinophagaceae bacterium
GGCACTTTTGATAAATCGCCGGATTGGCAGCAATGGGCAATACTCACTGTGCAGCCCATGCGTGCCAGCAATGCTGACGAAACCCATTTTAATTATTCAAACAAAGAACTGCTAGGCAGCTTTATTGCAGGATGGCTTGGTTTTTTTAATTGCGAAACTTACAACCTGCTTATGGAGGCTATAGAGAGCCACGGGTTTTGGGACGGCAAAAAGGCTTTTGGCAATTTGCCCGCAAAGTCTGCTTACGAAGGGCGGGTGGCCATTCTTACGAGAGCCACTATCCGGTTAAACAAGCTTTCTTATTTTTGGGAAAATGTGGCGCCTGTGGCCAGTGAAATGCGGGTGGCAAAAGGATTTCTTTTTTCTGCCGGCGTGGGCGAAGTACCCTGGGTAAAGCAGGCTACTTTTAGTGTGTGGAACAGCAAGGAAGACATGAAGGCCTTTGCTTACGGAATGAAAGTACACACGGAAGTGATTCAAAAAACACGGCAGCAAAACTGGTATAGCGAAGATATGTTTACCCGTTTCAGAATCATTCAAACCAGCGGAACGCTGAGGGGTGTGAACCCATTGGGGGATTTATGATTTCTGATTTATGATGTCTGATTTCTGATTGGAAACCTCGTTTTGCAAGGGCACCAAACCCAGCTGGCTGGTTCTTGTCTCAATACTTGATACTTAGTACTTAATACTCAAAACAAACAACTGCTAAATTTACCATATGAAGAATATTAAAATTATTGAAGCTCCCTCGGAGATTGGTGCAGGTACCCGGGGAGCAAGTATGGGCGTGGATGCTATTAAGATTGCTGCGCTCGATTTCATGAGCAACTTCTTTGTTCATTTTCCTTCAGAAAAAATTGCTGCGCCCAATGAGTTGCTGTTTGAACCAATCCATTCACCTTATGCCAAGCGCATTCATGGTGTATTGGCTATGAATGAAAGTATTGCCAAGGCCGTGAGCGAAAGTGTAAAGAGCAATTTTTTTCCGGTGGTATTAAGCGGCGATCACAGCAATGCAGGCGGCACCATTGCAGGTATAAAAATGGCCAAACCCAAAAGTAAGCTCGGCGTTATCTGGATTGATGCCCACGCAGATTTACACACACCCTACACCACCCCATCGGGTAATATGCATGGTATGCCGCTGGCTGCTGCTATTGCGGATGATAACCAGGAGAGTCGCACCCATGAGCTGGATGATAAAACAGCCCAGCTTTGGAACCAGCTAAAAAGCATCGGAAAAATTCCACAAAAAGTATTGCCCGAAGATGTGGTGTTTATTTCTCTGCGGGATTTTGAGAAAGAAGAAAAGCACCTGATAGAAAAGCACGGTATGAAAGTAGTGACCACTGCGGAAGTGAGGCGCATAGGTGCAGAAAATGTGAGCCGCAAAGTTTTGCGTTACTTAAGCGACTGCACAGATATTTACGTAAGCTTCGATGTAGATAGCCTGGACTCAGCTATAAGCAAAGGCACGGGAACTCCCGTGAGCAATGGTTTGAAAGAGAGAGAAGCTGAAGATCTGATAAGTAAGTTCATGCAGAACCGAAAGATCTGCTGCTTCGAAATAACAGAAGTAAATCCTACGCTGGACAAAGAAAACCTGATGGCCGAAATTGCTTTCAATATTTTGCAAAGAAGTGTGAATGTGCTGATGATGAATTAAGGAAGGTTCAAAAAGTTCAACGTTCAAGAAGTTCAAAGTTCGTTTAACGTTCGAGGGTTTTTCAACCCTGAAACCATTTAGCAATTAAACAATCTAACCATTTAACAATGTAGCGGCCACTATGAAACACCTGTTAAAAACAATTATATTTCTTTGCTGCTTATCTACCTCCCTCCATGCGCAGCCCGCGAATTATGTTGAAAAAATAAAAGCCTATCAAAAAACTTATGTTCAAAACCATGAGGTTGTTTTGAAAAAGGCCAAAAAGAAGTTTCGTTTTTTTAAGCCGGATGAAACTTACAGGCTCAAAGCTGCTTTCGTAAAACTGGAGGATACTTCGGGCTTTGTTATGAAGACTTCGGGCACCAAAGACAAAAAATTCTTTCGCTATGGCCGGGTAAGTTTCAGGTTGAATGGTGCAGATGTTAGCCTTACTGTTTACCAAAACGAGCAGTTGATGAAGGATACTGCCTATGAAAATTATTTGTTTCTCCCCTTTACCGATCTCACGAGCGGCGAAGAAAGCTACGGCGGCGGCCGCTACCTGGATCTTGAGATGAACAGTATTAAAAGCGATTTCATCCTGATAGATTTCAACAAGGCCTACAACCCCTATTGCGCCTACGCAAGCGGCTATAATTGCCCTATTCCGCCACGGGAAAATGACTTACCTATCGCCATTCGTGCAGGAGAAAAGAACTATGCCGGTAAGCACATCAATTGATTTGTTTCCTGCTGCTGATAAAAAATAGTTCCGGAACTGTGATTATTTTTAACTTCTGCGAATCATAGTATAAAGACGGTCGCAGTAGTAATGGATAAAACAGCATCCCAGGATAATTTTCTTCAGTTGATACAGGCCAACAAGGGTATCATTATCAAAATTTGCAATTCTTATTGTAAGAATACTCATGACCGGGAAGACCTGGCGCAGGAAATCGTGTACAATCTCTGGAAAGCAGGAAAGGATTTTAACCCTGATTATAAATTCTCTACCTGGATGTATAGGGTGGCGCTGAATGTTGCCATCAGTTTTTACAGGAATGGAAAGCGATCGTTGCCGTTATCTGCTCTCTGCGATGTGCATATCAACATTCAAGAGCCCACTGCCCCTGGTGCAGCAACCGATGAAAATGTGCAACTGCTCCTGCAGTTCATCTCTGAATTAAAGGAACTGGATAAGGCATTGGTGTTGTTGTGGCTGGAATCGAAATCTTACAAAGAAATTTCGGAAATACTCGGCATCAGCGAAACTAATGTGGCCACCCGGATCAGTAGAAGCAAAGAGAAATTGAAACAAAGATTCCTTACAACTAAAAATAACTAGTATGCTTGATATCGAATTAAACGCCATCTGGAAGCAGTACGATGAAAAGTTGGAACAGGCACGCCTGCTCAACCTTCAATCCTGGGCGCTCAACCTGCAAAGTTTTGAAATGCACCAGAAGCTCAAGGTTAACTCTACACTCGGCAAGCTGGCCAATTATAAAATAGTATTGGTCGTCTTGGGTATTGCGTGGGTATTTTTACTAGGTTTCCTAGTTTTGCATTCACTTGTTTGGAGCAAGGTATTCTTTGTCGTTTCGGTGTCTGCGATCGCAGTCATTACTTTTGTTGCAGTGGTTGTTTACATCCGCCAGGTAATGTTGTTAAAAGATATCTCCAACACCGATTCCGTTATAAAGGCCCAGGAAAAATTATCCCGGCTGCAAACCGGCACTATTCGTATTGCCCGGATTTTATTTCTGCAAAGCCCTTTTTATTGCACCTGGTTTTTAACCGTAGATATGATCCGTGGAAATCCGCTGGCATTCTGGTTGATTACAGTGCCTGTATTTTTATTATTTGGAGTGTTGTCTATCTGGCTTTTCTTTAATATTAATATAAAGAATGCCCATAAAAAATGGTTTCAGCTTTTGTTCAGCAGCAGGGAGTGGACGGCTCTGCTGGAGGCGCAGGCTTTTTACAATGAGATTGAAGATTTTAAAAAGGAGCTCGATATCAAATAAAAAGAGCAACAATAAATCGTTGCTCCTTCAAGAACTGCTCCTATTTAGTTTCTGTATTATTTCTTCTTTCTGAGCATGCTACCCTTTTTTCGGGCATACTTAGCTTTAAAGTTTTTGATAAAGGCCAGCATATCCATTAGCTCCTGCGATGTTACCATCTGGGCCACAGAGAATGCTGTAGTCGGTTTGTAAGTTTTGGTGTTTCTCATGTTTGGATATTGGGTAAATGAATGCGTTTACATACCGGGCATCTCCTTTTTCCTTTTTAAGTTGGCCAGCGATGGATCCATTTCAATGGCTTTATCGCACATTTGCTGGCCACGATCCTTTTCTCCTTTCTTTTGAAAACACAAGCCAGCCTGGTACAAGGCCTTACCATCTTTGGCATCTATCTGCATCAGTTTCTGGCAGTACTCTAATGATTTATCATATTGTTTTTGCTGGTAAAAAATCTCTGACATGTCTCTCAACAACACCGTGTTGTTGGGTTTTCTTTTTAATATGCCCAGGAGCAATTGCTCTCCTTTAGAATAGTCGCCTGCATACAAAGACGCATAGCCCATATTTTCATTGAAATCATTCTTTTGTTCAAAGCCACTGGCAGCTGCTTTTTCAAAAGCCGTCACCGCACTTTTATAATCGTTGTTGTTGTAATAAAGTAAGCCAAGCTCATACATCCATACATTTTTTGCGCCAGGCATTGCTATAGATTTTTCGTACCATGGCACTGCTTTTTTGTACTCCTCTATATCAAGGTAGGTGCGTGCAAGCGTGTACGTAGCTTCAGCATCGTTGCTGTTTTTTTTAATGGCGGCCAGCAGTGCTTTTTCAGCCTGTGCATAATCTTCCTGCTGGTAGTAACTCATGCCGGTAATGCGATCTGCATCTGCACAATCTGTACATTTATTTGCAAATGCAATGGCATTATCATACTGTCGGTAATTAAAATATAAGCCCATCAACTCCCTGATGGCTTCCTTATTGCCGGGTTGCAGCTCATGCAATTTTGTAAAATTCTGAAGAGCTTTATCTGTGCGGCGCATTTCTAACAGCACCTGCGCATTGGCCAGGTATGCTTCGGTGTATTGCGGGTTAAATGCAATGGCTTTGTCAAAAGCTTCGTGAGCGACCAACATGCGGCGGGCTGCTTTCTCTTCCGTGCCCTTTTTAAAATAAAAATTGGCGCTGTCAGTATTTGTTTGTGAGTAAGCTTTACCACAGCAAAGCAGTACGGTGGCTATCAGGAGGTTTTTCATATATACGAGCATTAAGCAACTATTATTCCATGTAACTAATAGAATATCATAGCAGCTAACGCCGGAATATCAAAGTTTATTTCGTACCGTTTTGCTTTTTTGTCAACAGGAGTACATATAATATTTTCGTTCATGTAATGCCCGCTCCCCCAATAGGTTGTATTGTCGCTGTTGAATAGTTCCTTCCAGGAGGTTTTACCTCCGACAGTTGTTTTCCAACCCCGGTGTGGTTGTAAAGTCATGTTAAGAATTACCAGCAGGTCATCCTTGGCCAGTTTGCCCTTGCGTTTGAAAATTAAAATGCCTTCTTCCCTATGGTTAACATCTACCCACTCAAAACCCTTGGCATCAAACTGCAATTCGTGCAGGGCAGGTAAATCTTTGTAAAGATGGTTGAGGCTACGTACGCACTCCTGTAAATTGTTGTGTGCATCATGTTGTAATAATTCCCAATCCAGTTCCGACTTGTAGTTCCATTCTGAGGTTTGTCCAAATTCATTACCCATAAAAAGCAGCTTTGCGCCCGGGTGTGTGTACATGTAGGCATACAGTAGTCTCAGACTTGCAAATTTTTCCCACTCATTGCCCGGCATCTTGTACAACATCGGGCTCTTGCCATGTACTACTTCGTCGTGGCTGATGGGAAGCATGAATTTTTCATCAAAAAAGTACATCATGCTAAAGGTAATGTCGTCCTGGTGCAAAGGCCGGTGCTCCGGTAATTTTTTGAAGTAGCGGAATG
>JANPJW010000353.1:0-4319 GCA_031425715.1 Chitinophagaceae bacterium
ACAAATTGTATAACCACGTAATGTTCGTTTTGAAAAAGGCTGTTTGTCAAAACAGGGGAGGACTTGCTAATTGCCACACTATTTTTGGGCAGAATAAATTTTCCTGAATTTAAATGGAGTCTGTAGTCCTTGTCGTTTTGCGCAGATAGCAACACAGGGGTAAGGATAAAAAAAGCCGCAAAAAGAAATGCAGGTAAAATTGTTTTCATATGAAATATTAAGATTTTTAAAGATAATGAAAAATCAAACCTGGCCGACACAACGCAGGTAGTAAGAAATCTGCATTTTAGATTGTAGATGGAGGAGGCACTTAATATTTTTTCTTGGGTGAATAATTGGTGGATTGAAGAATTGCCTACCTTAACAAAATGAAGCATTTCAAATTTTATTCAAAGAAAGATATCCTCTCGCTTACCAAAGTGAGGCGATACGAAACCAGGCTCGGTGAGCGATTGCAGCACCTAAAAGAAGGTGCCGAATGGCCGGAAGGTTTACAACAATCGTCTGCAAAGTATGTATTGGTGGGCGTGCCGGAAGATATTGGAGTAAAAGCAAACCTGGGCACAGGGGGTGCTGACACAAACTGGATACCTTTTTTAAATGATTTTTTAAATATTCAAAGCAATGATTTTTTCACCGGGGAAAATGTTTTACTACTGGGGCATTTTGACTTTGGAGATTTGAAATACCTCATTGAAAACAATGCTTATAGTCCCGACGAATTGATTGATGCTTACCGGCATGCTGTAAGAGCTATTGATGAAGAAGTAGAAGCCATTGTGAAAGTAATAGCGGCCAGCAATAAAATACCTATAGTAATAGGTGGCGGGCACAACAACTCTTACCCCATTATAAAGGGAGTGAGCAAAGGAATGTTTAAAGCAGGTAAGGTTCCCCTGGCTCAAATCAACAGTATCAACCTGGATAAGCACGCCAACTTTAAACACATGGAGGGACGGCATAGCGACAATGCCTTCAGGTATGCCGAAGCGGATGGTTACCTGGGTAAGTCTGCGTTGGTTGCCCTGCACGAAAATCATATTTCACAAAATGTGCTTACAGAAATTCATTCAAATCCTTTCGTGCAATACTCTACTTATGAAGACATCTTTATTCATGAAAGAACAAATTTTATCCAGGCCGTAGCACATGCCACCGGGTTTACAGAAGATAGTTTTACAGGAGTTGAAATAGATCTTGATACCATTGAATATGCCTTATCCAGTGGCTGTACACCCAGCGGAATTTCCATACTACAAGCAAGGCAGTTTATAAATTTTACTGCTACAGATGCAAAAGTGGCCTACCTGCACATTTGTGAAGGAGCCAGCCAAATGGCTGATGGTACAAGAGAGGAGAATACCGGTAAACTCATCAGTTACCTGGTGTGTGATTTTGTGAAAGCAAATACAACACAGACTTAATGCTGCCTCACCGTATTAAAATAAAAAAGCCATCTCTTTTGTTGAAATGGCTTTTTTATTTCGATTTTATTTTTATTACTCAACTGCTGTAAGATACTGCGCATAAGCATAGCCCTCTTCGCCGTCTTTTGTTCTCACCATCCACCATTGATCACTACTTCGGCTTACCAAAGTGATCACCTCGCCGTGTGCAGCTTTTCCTACAATGGGTTGGTCGGTTCCCGGCCCCTTACGAATGTTGAGGTTGCTACTTTCTGTAGTTACTTTTACCTGTGTTACAGCCGCATCGTAGCTCACTTTTACATTGAGTACAAGGTCGCCTGCCAGGTAGTTGGGATCAGCTTTTGCGTAAATATCCCACAATTGATCTTTCACAGAAGCAGAGGGTGCGGTGCCGTCTATATACAAAACTCCATCCTGCTCTCTTACGGCAAGATCGGTGATGCCTGAAGCTGTTGCAGCATCGGTTAATTCTTTGTATTTATCTTGTAATGCCATGATGTTAGTTTTTTAATTGATTATTTAATTGTCAATCCTGCTGCATCTACCTTTTTTGGTCTCAAACCGTCAAGCGCCATCTTAAGGGTTTTCCAGCGGGCTGCAGTAATTTCACCAGTTACAGATATTACGCCATCTGCCACGGTTGCTGTTACTTCAGAAAAATCTTTGGTAGCATCTCTTACGGCGCTTGTGAGTGGATCGTCTGCTGTAATTACTACTGGAGGAGTGGCCACTGGTACGGTAGTGTTGTCTTGTACAGACTTCACGCCCTTAATATCTTTCACTTTGTTTTCCATAGCGGCTTTGGTGGCTTCATCAGCAACTTCGCCGCTAAGGGTGGCTACCCCTTCAGTTACCATGACCATAACGCCAGAAGTAGCCGGGGTTTCTTTTAAACTTTTTTCTATGGATGCTTTGATATCTGCATCTTTTGGTTTGCAGCCAGTAAAGGCCAATGTTGCCAACAACGCCAATGCTGGCAGTAATCTCAAAATTTTCATGGTGATTTTTTTTTGGTGATTTAATGAATGATAATGTCAGGCAAACAAGATAACCCTATTTTCAATTTTTGGGGACAGTAAACATTACCTGTTTTATTTTTCCCGTTAGCCTGACATTATCGTTTTGCTAAATCATCCTTTACAAACCTTGCACCAGAAATTTTTCACCCCATATTAATAGTCCGGCTTTATAAATCAAAACACCGACAGTATGTGTGCGTCACAAATCATAAATCATAAATCCAACATCATACATCCAACGTCTCCTTAAAGCCTGTTCTGATTTTAAGTTCCTCCACCACATTAAAAATAATAGGGCACATCGCATAGTGCATTAAAGTGCCAAACATTCTGTTCCTAAAATCTTTTTTATGCAGATGGGGAAACTCCCGGCACTCAGAGAATCTGTCTTCGTACACACTGCAACGGGTGTCAGCTAAAAAATGGCAAGGCATCTGGTTAATGACCAAATGCCCCTGCAAACTTTCTTCGATATATAACTGCTTAAATTCCGCTTGTCCCATATTGAGGCAGGTTGCAAGTTTTTCCGCTTCTGGCGGCTCCACATTTATCATCAAGGTTTTGCAGCAAGCACCACACTCCGTGCAGTCTATTGCAGCTTCTACCACGGCATTGATCTGGTGCACGAGGCAATCAATTTCCGCTGCATCGCTGTTTTTGATAAATACCCTGAAGGCATCATTTTCTTCCTCCCGTATATCAGCCATTTCCCTGATGTGCGCCCGATCCGTTTCCAGCTTTGTAATAGTCATCATGATGCCCGCAAAGCTAACCATTACCCAATATTTTATTACAATTGTATGCAGTGGTTTTACTTATGCACAGCTGTTTAAAAACAGCAGAATGCTTCTCTACTCATTTAACAATATTTGCCTCTACTGAAAAATACTAAAAAAATTAGTACTTTGCAGCCGCATGAATGAGCCTCCAGAAATCACTTTCAGTTTGCGCCGGATGAAAACCTTATCCCTCAACCGATTTTCCAGAGTGCAGTTCAGGCAAAACCAAAACCTAAGATTAGTCAACTATAGTTACTGCGACTGGCAGATAAAGGGTAGAAAAATAATATGGCAGATAAAAATTTATTCGATTACACCGAAGACAATATCCGGAGCCTGGACTGGCAAGAGCACATCCGCCTTAGGCCGGGGATGTACATCGGTAAGTTGGGCGACGGCAGCAGCCCTGACGATGGTATTTATGTTTTACTGAAAGAAGTAATTGACAATTGCATTGATGAGCATACCATGGGCCATGGAAAACATGTAGATGTAAAAATAGATGGCAAAACAATTACCGTAAGGGATTATGGCAGGGGTATACCCCTTGGTAAAGTAGTAGATGTTGTGAGTAAGATGAATACCGGCGCCAAATATGACAGCAAGGCTTTTCAAAAAAGTGTTGGGTTAAATGGAGTTGGTACAAAGGCTGTGAATGCCCTGAGCAACTATTTCAAAGTAACCGCTTACCGGGAGGGCAAAGAAAAAACCGCAGAGTTTGAAAGAGGCGTGCTTACCAAAGAACACAAGGAAGCTGCAACCAAAGAGGAGAACGGAACCTTTGTGACTTTTATACCAGACGAAAGCATTTTTAAAAACTTTCATTACGTACAGGAGTATTTGGACAACCAGTTCTGGAATTATTGCTACCTCAATGCAGGGTTGGTAATGAACCTGAACAACAAGCGGTATGTAAGCAAGAATGGTTTGCTCGATCTGTTGCAGCGCAAAACCAATGAGGATGAATTGCGCTATCCCATCATTCATTTAAAAGGCGATGACATAGAAGTGGCTATCACCCACGAAAATGGATATGGCGAAGAATACTACAGTTTTGTAAACGGGCAGTTTACCACGCAGGGCGGTACCCACTT
>JANPJW010000354.1:0-9276 GCA_031425715.1 Chitinophagaceae bacterium
AAAATTAAACGGGATCTGCCAACGATCTAAAAATGCCGCGGCTGATAAAGACATTGTTCTTTCCTTTTGATAAGAGGAAAACACCGCCCGGTAAAAGCAGCTTTTGCAGCACTTTTGGGAGGGGTATGTTGCGGGCTCAACATAAAAACAAAGCTATGGCAACGATTACCATGAATAGATTTAAAACAAACCTTCAAAAAATTTATACGCTCTTATGCATGAGTACTTCGTTACTAGTTGCAGTTAACAGCAACGCCCAAAACGTTGGAATCGGTACCGCAACACCATTGTCAAAATTACATGTGGGCGGCGGCAACTTATTGGTCGATCAAAATGTGCAGGTGAATGGCAACGGACTTTTTCTTCAAAAGTTTACGGTCGGTGTTGTGTTGGGCGTGTCAGATCACAAACTGCGTGTCATAGGCGGCAAAACATGGACGTCCACCTTAACGGCCGGCGGTGAAGGTTTTCCCGGTAAAATGTTCAGCGTTTATGGCGATGCAAAAATTTCAGAGAATCTGAATACCGGTTCGCTGAATGTAACGCAGGACGGCATCGTAAATGGCAATTTCAGGGTTGATGGACGCATGGGGATCAACGGCCCCACCAACGCATCTTATGGATTAATAGTGAACAATGCAGATTCCTATTTACAAGGCGACGCTACTGTAGACGGCAACGCAAGGGTAAATGGACGCATCGGCATCAACGGTCCCACCAATGCGAATTACGGGTTGATGGTGAACAACGCCAACAGTTACCTGCAGGGAAACCTTACAGTGTCGCAAGACGCTGTTGTGAACGGCAATGCAAGAGTAGACGGAAGCATCGGCGTGAACGGATTTACCAATGCCAACTATGGGTTAATGGTAAACAATTCGAACAGCTATCTGCAGGGCAATGCCACGGTTTCCGGTAATTTAACGGTAGGCGGAAGCGTATCGGTAAACGGTAAGGGCATGGTGACCAGCAACGGCCCCTCGCCGTTGCGCATTTCTTTCAATTCAACCACGCTTGATCGGTACTTGTCCGGAAACAATGACGGTTCGCACACATTTTCACTGCCCGACTTTGGCCCATCCGTTGGGGACGTACGGGTTGAAATAGCACAGTTCATGCCGGCTAGTGGCGGCGACACGCAGGACTTTATCTGGTGGGTGAGTGATGTTGATCCCGTTGCCAACACGGCACGCATCCGCTTTAGGAACGTAACCAATTTTGGCAAAA
Source organism: Chitinophagaceae bacterium (assembly GCA_031425715.1). Lineage (GTDB taxonomy): Bacteria > Bacteroidota > Bacteroidia > Chitinophagales > Chitinophagaceae > Ferruginibacter. Next base: position 1,228 of record JANPJW010000354.1, read on the forward strand.
CACTCCGGGGAACATTCTATCTCACCGTGATCATCAGAGACTAATGTTTGTAAACCATCACATAAAAATATTTGTATGAAAAGACTTTCTTTACTAGCTCTAATAGTTTGTGGCGCCACTGTGATTTTTGCACAAAACGTAGGTGTTGGCACCAATGCTCCCCAGGAAAAATTACATGTAGCGGGTAGCCTAAGGGTGAACGATGATTTGATAGCTTATCAAAACGGCGTGGTATACGACAGTTTGGTAGTAGGGAATGTAGCGGGGGCGGCCAATGCAAGGGTACGGGTAGCTGGTGGCAAAACCCATACGGATGCCCTTACCGCCGGGGGTGAAGGATTTTTAAATAAAATGTTTAGTGCATACGGCGATGCGCAAATTACCGGCAACAGCTTGGTTGGTTCACTGAACGCTACCGGTAGTGGCACGGTAACAGGCAATGCAAGGATTGACGGCCGCATGGGTATTAACGGCCCTACCAGCGCATCCTACGGTCTATTGGTAAACAATGCCAACAGTTATTTGCAGGGCGATGCCCTTGTGCAGGGCAACAAACGAATAAACGGAAGAGTGGGCATCAACGGCGCCACCAATGCGGCTTACGGCTTAATGCTGAACAGTGCTAATTCCTATTTGCAAGGCTCAGCCACCGTATTAACCGATGCTGTTGTAAACGGCAGCACCCGCATCGACGGCCGGATCGGAATAAATGGATCTACCCATGCATCTTATGGTTTGATGGTCAACAATTCCAACTCGTTTTTTCAGGGAAACCTCACGGTGAGTGGTGATTTGAACGTATCCGGCACTTCGAACGTAACCGCAGGAGGAACAGTTACCAGCAACGGTAGCTCTTCGTTGCGAATGAGCTTTATTGAGCACCATATCAACCAGGTTTACTTTGCAAACGAAGACCGGTACGTCACCTTTGATTTGCCTGAATTCGGACCCAACGTTGACGATATTCGGGTGAGCGTATTTCAATACATTGACGGGTACAACGATCCGTGGATTTCCTCCCCGGCAGATGTTCGCTGGTGGATCTCAGATATCAATCCCGATAACAATACGGCACGTATACGCATCCGGAACCTGGCTCCGTACGGCGTTGCACTGCGGGGCGATTTTTACATTCTGATCATGATTAGAAATTGATTTTGTAAGTGCGGAGACGTTCAGGAAAACCAGTTGCTAACGAGGCTGGGTTGCTATTCTATGAAAGATTGTTTGCCACGGCACCGGGCATCGGCCATTTATTTAAAGCAGACATGAATGAACAGGCTAATAAACTGATGACCATGCTGGGGTATGTGGTTGCGAAACTCAACCACCTGGGAGACATTATTAATGAAGTGCAGCAGCTGGGCGCCCGGCACCACCAGTATGGTTCAAAGCCGGAGCATTATGATGTGGTGGGGCAATGCCTGCTTGCTACTTTGAAAGACGGACTGGGAGATAAATGGAATGATGAAGTGGAGAAGGCATGGCAGGCGGCATTCAGCATTATAAAACAGCGATGCTGTCGGCACAAAAAACAGCGTTGCGTAATTTTACAGCAAATACAAAATAGCCATGCATAATTATCGGCCTCCATTCACCAAACTAAAAGGAAAAAGAGCAAACGCATAAAATGAGCCGGGCAAAAGTGGAGCAAAAGTGCTCAATTCCTCATTTGTGCTTTTAACGGTAGTCATAATTGTAACAATACCCTTCAATAGACACAGAAAATGGAAATAAAATTGCAACCAATAGCGATAGTTAAAAACTCACGAACAGAACCAATAGACGATAATTGGGAAACAATTATTGCAGACATCGAACTTGCCGACCATATCCCTACTGAAGCGTTTGCGAACATTTCAGACTTTTCTCATTTGGAAATTATCTACTACTTTAACAAAGTTAAAAAGGAAGACATTGTTTTTTCGGGACGACCACGAGGCAATCCAAATTATCCATTAGTTGGCATTTTCGGACAACGAAAAAAAGACCGGCCAAATACAATCGGACTTTGTACAGTGGAACTTTTAGAGCATAAAGGACGAACAATCAGAGTAAAATATCTTGACGCAATTGACGAGACACCTGTATTAGACATTAAACCATTATTTAAAGAGTTCCAGCCAATAGGGCAAATTCGACAACCTAACTGGGTTGCCGACCTTATGAAAAATTATTGGTAAAAACTTTTGACAAAAAATAAACTGCTAACAGCGGTTATAGTAAAATGGAAATATGGAAATAGACAGATATAAGGAAACCTTTGAAACCTGGAACAAAGTAGCTGCTTTGTATCAAGACAGGTTTATGGATTTAGATTTATATAATGAAACTTATGATTTTCTTTGTAATTTATTGGTTAAAGAGAATTCAAAGATTTTAGAAATTGGTTGCGGGCCTGGTAACATAACAAAGTATCTTTTAAGTAAAAAACCAGATTTGAGCATATTTGCTACGGACATAGCACCCAATATGATTGAGATAGCAAAAAGGAATAATCCATCAGCAAGTTTTGCAGTAATCGACAGTAGACATATTGACCAAATTAAGACAAAATTTGACGCAATGGTTTGTGGCTTTTGTTTACCGTACTTATCACCTGATGATTGCAAAAAATTGATTTATGACATGGCTAACATTCTGAACGAAAATGGACTTTTTTATTTAAGTTTTGAAGAAGGAGACACTAAAAAATCAGGATTTCAAAAAAGTAGCACTGGTTATCGAACTTATTTTTATTTCCATAGCTTAGATTTTTTACAAACCAATTTCATCCTTAATAATTTTGAAATAATGAAAACTTTCATAATAGAATACAAAAAATCAGAAAAGGAAACCGATTTTCATACGGTACTGATTGTAAAGAAACAATAATCAAATAAATAGAATGTATAACTTTTCATACTTCAAAGAAAAAGACAAGCAAACAATTTTGAATTTCTTAGAAGAAAATCCATTTGCTTTTATGACAGGTAGCTTTTTATCGGGCAAACAAGTGGCAACCCAGATACCCGTTTTACTTGAAGAAAGGAATGGAGAACTTTTTTTGCAAGGACACATTATGCGAAACACGGATCACCATAAGGCCTTTGTTGAAAACCCGAATGCCTTAATTGTATTTACCGGACCGAGTACTTATGTAAGTGCCTCCTGGTACAGTAATCCACAAATTGGTTCAACCTGGAATTATATGAGTGTTCACGTAGCAGGTCAAGTAAACTTTATGACTAATAAAGAACTAATTGGCTTTATGCAAAAACTGACTTTAAAGTTCGAAAAAGGTAATGAACAATCGTTGACATTCTATGACAACCTTCCTGATAGTTTTTTGAGTAAAATGATGCCTGCCATAGTTGGTTTTGAGATTAAGGCAAGCAACATTGAGAATGTTTTCAAACTCAGCCAAAACAGAGATGAAAAAAGTTATTTGAATATTATTTCCAAACTTGAAGAACAAGGTGGCCAAAGTGTCTTGATTGCCTCAGAAATGCGAAAAAGAAAATTTGAACTGTTTCCTCCAGGTGAAGAATGGGACGGAAACAAATTTGATTCCTGAACCTTGATGATTACTATCCATAGAAAGTGTCAAATATAAAGCCAGCTTATAAATTGAGCAAATGGAGATTCACTGTCAAAAACTGCAGCCACATCAGACAAGGCAATTGGCCGCTTTGATTTGCCTGTACGCTGATGTATTTGAATCAAAAGATTTTCAATTGCCTGCCACCCGCTGGCTGGAAAAACTTTTGCAGGATGAAAAAACATTTTTTATTGCGGCTTTTGCAGGCGAAGAACTGGCGGGTGGGCTCACAGCTTACATACTCCCCTCGGTTTATACCCAAAGCAGCAGTGTTTATCTCTATGACCTTGCAGTGATATCGGCTTTGCAGCGGAAAGGCATTGGAAGAAAATTGCTGCAGGAACTTAAATCATATTGCAGCAATATGGGATACCGTGAATTATTTGTTCAGGCAGAAGCCGAAGACTTGCATGCCATTGATTTTTATCGGGCAACAGGCGGCAACCCGGAAAATGCCCTTCAATTTTCATACATCCTATAGTGGATAACGCCCTCACTTGTTTTTATCCGATGTTTGTTTTTATGCATTTGGTAAGAGCCACAGCCCAACCCCCAAATGCCGATGTCCCAAATGCTTTCGGGACATCGGCGCTCACAGCTTGAGTCCCTGGCTAGAGGATAAGCCGATCACCTGCGTGCGAAGAAAATGTAGTCACTAACTCTTTTATATTCAATAAGCTATTACAGACCTGTTAATAAAACGGGGTAGCCAAAAATTACTGTGGTCTTTTTAAAAACTGAATTAATTGTTCTTTTCTTCTCCTGGATACTTCAATTGCAGAGCCATCTTTTAACAGGAGCGTCCCTTCCCTGTCGTAGGTTTTGATAAAATTATGATTTACGAGGTGCATGCGATGCACTCTTATGAAACTGCCGCTGGGGGTAAGTATCTCTTCATATTCTTTCAGTGTTTTGGCAGCGGTAAAATGCTTGCCATTGGTAAAGAATAGTTTGCTGTAATTCCTGTCTGCCTGCAAACGGATAATTTCGTCGAGCCCCACATATTGAATATCGGATGTGCCCGGTAAAGCCAGCTTGCGGTTATTTTGCGAAGTAATGTTGCGGATAAAGTTTTTGTACAATTCTCCACCGGCAGGAGCATAAATTTTCTTTGCTTTATAGCGCTCCACTGCTTTTACCAATTCTGCAGCGTCTACCGGTTTTAATAAATAATCCAGCGCACTAAAACGAATAGCCTGTATGGCAAACTCATTGTAGGCTGTTGTAAATATCACTTCAAAATTCCATTCATCGATGGCATTCAACAAGTCGAAGCCACTTTGCTGCGGCATTTGAATATCCAAAAAAAGAATATCAGGCTTAAAGGAATTAATGAGGGGCAGGGCAGCCTGCACGCTGTTGGCTGATGCAATTTCCATAACATCAGCACAGTTTTCTTTCAGCAGCCATTTTAGCAATTCGATGGATGCCTGTTTATCATCTACCAGTAATGCTTTAATCATAGATCTTCATTGTTATAATAAGGAATAATGATGGTTACACGGGTGCCGGCCAGCCCATTGCCATTGTCGCCAATATCTTCTGTGCTGATGCTTGCAGGTTTGCCTGTTCTTTGTTTTAAAAGGGATAACCGCTCTCTTATAAGATCCGTCGCTTTGCTTTTATAAGAAGACGCATGAAGGTTTTTTGCTTTAATGCCTGCTGCCTCTTGTCTGCCTACGCCATTGTCTTCCACAATACACATCAAGTACTCGTCATCGTTATTGATGAATTGTACCGAAAAATATTTTTCTCCTTCTTTGTGCAGCAGGCCATGCCATATGGCGTTTTCTACAAGAGGTTGCAGTATCAGTGGCGGAATAAAAATGTCTTCGGTTTCCAGTGCCGGATCTACTTTAATATCATAGCTAAAGCTGTCGTCAAATCCAATTGCTTCCAGCTTGATGTACATATGGAGCATTTTCAGTTCATCATCCAGGGTAATGATGGTTCTATCTGCGTATTGCAAAATAGACCGCAAAAAGTTGGAGAATATAGAAAGGTACTTATAGGCTTCATTGGTTTGTTTAGATACAATCAGGTGTTGTATAGAACTTAAAGAGTTGAATAAAAAATGCGGGTTCATCTGCAGCCGCAGGTTCATAAATTTTGTTTCCAGCAATTTGTTATTCACTTCATCTATCTCCCGGATGGTATGCTGCATTTTTTCTACTGCAATGCCCAGCGAAATTTTTGCAGCACAGATGGAAGCAATAATTTGTAACGTATCCAGGTGTTTTTGGGTAAAATAATTTTTCCGCCTGTTCTCAGAATCAATTACACCGATCACTTTTTCGTTATCGATAATCGGTACGGTAATTTCAGAAAGCCGGGCCTGGTCATCTACAATATACCTGTCATCTTTGCTGGTATCGTTTACCCTTTCTGCTTTTCCTGTAAGTGCCACGTGGCCGGTAATGCCTTTGCCCACCGGGATTTCAATGGGGTTGATTATTTCATTTCTTTTAGGATTTTTAGCTCCATAAGCAGCACGCTGCCTGAGTACATTGCGTTCCTCATCCAGCAGGTAAATCACACAATCTTCAAAACCCAGCCGGGAAATGCAGTTACGGGCAATATCCCATAAGATATCGTCGGTGGATGAAAATTCATGGCCCGAATTAGCAAAATAATCAATGGCATCCTGGTAGGTTTTATTTTTTCGCTGCCTTTTTCTGTAGTTATTGATGAGCAGTATGGTTGCCAACGCAAAGGCAATAGCCAGCAGCCTGAACCACCATTGATGCCACCATGGTTTACCAATAGTAAACCCGATCGTTTCCGCTGCATTAAACCAATGCTGTCCATCATAACTGGCAGACGCTTCAAAACGATAATCGCCGGATGGTAGGTTGTGCATGCGCACAGTACTGCTATTGCCATTGTCTGTCCAGCTCGTATCATTTTCTTTTAAACGGTAGCGATACTTCAATGCAAAAGGCCGGAGGTATTCCGGTACGCTGATGCTCACAACAATAGAGCGGTTAAAATAATTGACCTGGTAGGGTGGGCCGGATGTAAAAAAAAGGGAATCATTGTTGCCTACCGTAAAGGATGAAACCCGGGGCATGAGTACCGATTTTTTCTTTTGCACAGCCAGGGGGTCAAAATAATTAAACCCGGTTTTGCCGCCGGCAAAGATCCTATTGTTGTTGGATAGATATAGTCCGTTACTATTGAAAGCCTGCGGTTGAATATTGTCTGCTGCATCAAACACATCCAGCGCTCCTGTGGAAGGCCGATAGCGGAAAAGTCCCTCGTCAGAACCCAGCCATACATCACCCTGCGCATCCTGCTGCATGCAATAAATAAAACGACTTGGAGGAAGCAGTTCAAGTTTTTTAAAATTGCTGATCCTGTTGTTGATGATAACGGCCTCATACAAACCTTTACCGGCAATGAGCATGTGGTCTTTTTTCCATTCGCAAAAAGCAGCTATCCGTTTATCGGGAAAAGAATCTTTTATAGAAAACAGGCGCTGCAGATTTTTATCGTAGCAGGTAAGCCCACCTGATGCGCCATGCCAGATGCGCCCTGCCGCATCCTGTATAGCACTGCGTGAAGTGCCGGCCGGCAGCAGCGTTGGGGCGAGGGTGGCTGAAAATGAACGGCTGTTCATCAGGTAACAATACCTGTCTCCAACAATAAAAATATCGCCATTTTGCAGTCTTATAATTTTCCAGATAAAATCTTCGTTTAAAAGCCGGGATGTTTTTTTGCCAATACTATCAGCAGAAAACACAGGCCGACTAAATTGATTGGTTAGGGTATTTAATATAAACACCCCTTTGCTGCCGGTACCGGCAATAAGGTATTGATCCACCATTAAAAAATCCCTGATAGTAGGATAATTATAGGGGCTGTTTTTTGAGGGCTGGTAGTGTTTGATGTTACCTGTTTGCATATTTAACCGGGCTATACCGTTTATGGTTCCCAGCCATGTGTTACCGTTCTTATCTTCAGCAAAGCACCTGATGTCAATATCAGGAATGGTTCCGGGTCCGCTTGTATAGTCTCTTATGAAATTTATTCCCGGGCTTAGGCTGTTAAAAAATGCCAAACCATCGGCATGGGTCATAAATACATTTCCTTCATCATCTTTGTAAAAAGTTTTTATAGAAGGATTGTCATTAAGAAGTCTTCCCCTGTTGTATATAACAGGCTGGTGAAACTGATGGGTGCGCTGGTTAAATTCCACTACACCTGTATTGGAAGAAAGAAAAAAACGATCCTCCTGCAATTGCACGGCACCAAAGAACCTGGTGAAATCGTTTTGCGGTGCGTTCCTGATTTGTGCCGGTACAATTTCTTTTATCGTTTTATCAGGGAATGAAATGTAGAATGATCTCGAATTCCAATCTGAAACCAGCAATTCATTACTGTTTAAGGCAAGCAGGTAGGCAATGCTTTTGAATGGAAATGCTCTCTGCCTTTTATTGGCCAGATCGAACCGATAAATGCTATCAGAT